>JAISAK010000145.1 GCA_031266695.1 Treponema sp. | reverse complement strand
TTCCAATGCCGCTATAGCCTTGGCCCGGCTGATACCGGCCCGGCCTTCCTTTTTTTGTTGCGTCAGCGCTTTCCTCCGGCGCGCTATATCCGCCCGCAGTTCCCGCGCCTTCTCGGTGAGTTTTTCCACTTCAGCCCGTAGCCGCGCCGCTCCGTACCTCCCCTGATGCATCCTTCCGGCCAGGTTCGCCTTTTCTATCTCCCGCCTGCTTTCCGCCTTTTCCCGCCTGCCCCGGGCCTGCTCTTTCGCCAGAGCTTCCTCAAGCCGGACTATCTCCTCCTCGTACCCGGTTAAAGTGCTTTCGTTCCGGTCCAGTTCCTGCTGCCGGCGGTATAGCTCCCGGTCGTCGTCGGAAAGGCGCTTCTCGTCCTCTAAAAGCTCCGCCTCCGCCTTCTTGAGCTTCGCCTCCGCTTCCCTCTTCTCTCTTTTCAGCGTCTCAATGTAGGTGCGGGTTTCGTCTTCCGTCAGGGTTCCGTTTTTGTACTTCCGCCGGATCTCCTCGTTCTCTAACTTTTTCGCAAGCTGCTGCTTTTGGAATACCGACAGGTTCTCTTCCCCGGCCGCTTCCGCGTACCGGTTTTCCCGGATCTCGTTCCCGGCGTATCCGGAAAACTCACTGTCCCCGGTAATGTTCACGTATAGGTTCCGGTAGTAAGGGATTCCCCGTTCCAGCAGGGTCATCACGGTCTTGCGCTGGGTGTCCGTAAGGCTCCGTCCCCGGAAAACCCGCTGGGCGGCCATCTTTACGGCCGGGTGGACTTCATGCTCTATCCGGTTTCTGAGGACCGCCTGCTCTTCCCGCGCCCGGCCACCGTCCTCGTCCATGGCCGTGCCGCTATAGGAATCTTCCTGCCGGGCCTGCTGGAGAGCCTTGAGCCATTCGGTAAGCCCCTTTTCACTCCGCCATTTCTCCAACAGCCGGCCGTCTATCTGGGAACTGGTAAGGGGGTCTGCGGTCTTCTCCTGGGCCGCCGCCTCGGCCCTCTTCCGCTCCCAGGTGGCTTTATACCAGGCCTCCGCCTCCGCTCCGGTAAGCCCCCCGGGCAGGGCGGTATCCAGGCCGAAGAACCCCAGGCTTTCGTCGTTAAATTTCCATGCTTCCCAAGACGGAAATTGAAAGACGGCCCGGGTGATTTCCTCGTCGGCAAGCTGGAAGAGAATCTCCGTGTCGGAAGCCGGTTGGAAGAGGGCGGAGGCGGCAAGGAATATCTGATCTTCCCGGCTTACGTCCTCGGTCTCCTCAAGCAGGGTTTCAAGCCGCTGCTCCGGCGTAAATCCCATCCGGGCTACGGCGTTCCGCGCTTCCGTTTCCCCGGCAAGACGCTGGTATTGTTCTTCAGGACTCAACCCGTCGAATTGCTCATTAGGTATTCCCGCTATTTCTGCCGCGTCTGCTAATGCCCTGATATAATCAGCCCAGGCCGCCTTTGCTTCCGGATCCGCCTGAATATGCGCCAGCGCCAAACCGTCCGCGTCTTCGCCCCGGTTTACCGTCCGTGCCGCTTCTTTAAGGTTTTCAGGTATTTCGTTAAACGCCTTTTGCCTGGCCTTATCAATACCGTCTAAAATAGACTGCTTGTTATTCTGCCGGGTAAACTGGTTTGCATTTCCACCCCTGGCAAACCCTTCAATCTCCTGAACAGCGTGCTGGGTTTCGTGAATTAACAGTGATCGGAATTCTTCACTGCCCTGGTCAATGTTGTTGCCAAGTCTGATTGTCTTTTCTTTCGGGTTGTATCCGGCGTTAGCGTCAAGGCCCTCGTCATAAAAGACGGAAACGTCCTTCAGTTGCGGGTACGCGGTGAACAACGCATCCGCGTCCACAAAATCGCCCAGCTTTCCGCCTTCTCCAATAACAAAACCATATCCTTCCGGGTTATCTCTGTTATCAATGTCTTCACTGATTTCTGGCTTTATCTTTAAGTCCGGTATCTCATACCGCCATTTCCCATCCGCCCCGCGTTCCCAGCCCGTGGCCAGCCGTACCGTTTTAGCGTCCTTTTCCGCCGCTTCCATCTGCCGGGCAATGTTGAGGTTATCAAGGCGGGCAGTAATTTCCTCCGCCCGGTCCAACGCCGCCGCTCCCTGCTCCCCGATAATCTGGAATTGGATGGAGGGGTCGGCAGAATCAAAAGATTCCCCTTGGAGCTTTGTTTTTTTCGGATCTTGCAAAATGCCGATAAGTGTTGTATCTTTTATTTCTGAAAGGGAACCCTGAAGGCCCGAGTTTGTTGCTTGGATGACTTCAATAAGGGCTCCCTTTTCTATTTTGCTAAGATTATGCTGATAGTACCAAATCCCGGCATTTTCGCCTAAAATGATATGTGCGGTGTATTTTTCCCCGTCAATCTCAATTCCTGAAATCAAATGTTTGAAACCCTGATAGTGTGCAGTCGGCCTATTCTTATTTGATTCCTCAATGAGTATCGCGTTTTTAAGCATAGCGGGGATATGGGCTATGCTTTTCATGTATACCGGGTTACTCATCCCATAGGAAGTTATTTTAGCAATGCCTTTATTGCCTAACCTTATGGGGTCAGCTATATAGGGATTTTCCAATCTTTCTTTTTTCATAAAGTTTTTTAAATAACTTGTAATGGATCTGTTGTTTTCTTTTGGGCTTTTGTCTATTTCATACTTTCCCTGATAAGCCTTATCATCCAATACTATATCAGGTGAGTTTTTTAGCTTTTCAATTCGTTCCGCGTTGTCCATGGCGGCTTCCGGATCCGCGATAACTTCATCCCGGGCCTGCTGTTCCCGGGCCTCCCCGCCAAGCATTTCCCGGGCGCGTTTCCTCGAATCCTCGTTAAGCCGCTCTAATTTCCGGTCAAACTCCGCCTCATATTCATACGGGTTCGCTTCCGCTTCCCGCCCCGTCCCGGAGGCCTCCTCCGCGAATATCTCGTCAAACTTTCTCTTTAGTTCGGGGTTTATCTTGTTGTTGTCCCGCAGCGCCCCGTATATGTTCCGCATAAAACCGATAATCCGGTCAAACAGGGCTTTCAGCCCCGAAGAAGGCGGTTCCTTTTTCTGTGTAAGATAGTCTTCAAACGCCTCCGCCACATACTCGTGGGCGTTTACCGCCTTCCCGTTTCTCCCCTCGTAACGGCCGGCATTCCAGTCGCCGTCGGTAAGGCCTATCGCCGCTTCCCATTCCCCCCGCTGTTCATTGCTCAGGGCTTTTATATGATCATGAATAAGCTCGTGGTTCAGCGTCGAAAAATCGGCCTTCTCAGAAAGGTAAATATACCGTTTGGTTTTACCGGCCACCTCGGCCCAATCAAAAGTGGCCCCTTTGACCCGGCCTTCCCCGCCCTGGGCCGCCGTGAATCCCTCCCGCATCCCTTCCGGAACGGTATTGGTAAACTCTACCCGCCGCCCCCAGTCCTCCGCGCTCTCTCCCCGTGAACGGTACAAAAACCCCGCCACCTCGTAGGCGGTCTGCCGCTGCTCGGCCGGTATCTGGGGGGCTACATCGGCTATCCAGCCCTGTTGTTCCGCCTGGGATTCGACGGCCTCATAATCCTTTTTCCCGTCAAACCAGTTCAACCCCAAATCGAGGCCGGGGGGCCTTCCATTCAAAAGCCGGTCCCGGAGTATCCGATCCCCTGTATTTTCCGGATCCCAGTCGATCCGGGCGCCGGGAAAGTTGACACCCAATTCCTTGACGGCGTCCATGATCACCTGGTCCCGGTCGGTGATATACGAACGGACCTGAATACCGTCAATCTGGATGTCCCCGTTTTCCCCCCGCCTGAAATCGAGCCGCCCGTAGAGCTGATCGTCTTCCGGGTCATGGATGGTCATCCGGTGGGTCTCGGTAAAGTCCTCGTTAAGGGCGCCTTCGGGAAGCCTTACGGAAAGCCTGCCCCCTTCCTGCCTACGGGAGGCGGCGGGATATTCCACCAGCGGCCGCGCTCCGGGAGGCGGCGGTGCCGATTCTTCCCTGACGCGCTCCGCTTCCGCCTCCCTTTGGGCCGCCCCGGCATTGAAAATCTCTTCCTGGATCTTTGACTTGTTCTCATCGGTCATGCCCTTGAAGGCTTCGTTGTCTTTGGTGAGTTCCTTAAATTCATCTATATTTGAGGCCACCTTTTGTGCGGCACCCAGTTGGCGGATGTCTCTCCGGGTCACATAAACGTCCCGCCCGATAATAGGAACCCCGGTTATAAGGCTGGTTAATGTAGCAACCCGAAACGATTCTTTAACGGCCTGATCCTGCTCCTCGGTGGTGGGCCTGGGGAGCATGTTACCGAAACCGTCTTCCCGTGATGTTTTCTCGTAGTAAATGCGGTACGCTTCGGTGGCTAAATCTTCCGCCGCCCGTTCCCGTTTGTCAAAGATGTCGTCACGGGCGATAATATCCCGCACTTTCTCCTCGGTTTTTTGCCGGGCCGCTTCCGCAAAAGACTGGCTGCCCATCTCCTGAACGGATTCACCCGCGCCTTCCATAAGAATGTCTACAACACGGCCGCCAATAATCCGGGCGGCGGCTCCGATTGCCCCAGAGTAGTGAAGCTGCCTGAATATAATCTGGCCAAGCCCGGTCCCGGCTCCTAACGCGGCAACGTCGCCAAAAACCGCTTCAACAACACCCTGGAAAATACCGGAAGCGATAGCCGTAGACCGGGCTGTCTCGTCATCTATTCCCTGGCTTAACAGGCTGATGTACTCAAGCCCTATCATCTGGGCGCTGCTCACCGCCGCGGCAGAAACAACACCAAGAGCCGGGTTAATCAGGCCGCCTAAAAAACCTGCCCCCGCGGAGGTAGCGGTAAAACCCCAGGAATTCCCCAGCCCCTTTAATCCTTCCAAAAACATGTTGCGGGTTACTCCGTCCGCCAGGGTCTCGTTATCCCTGCCTATCTCCTCAATTTCTTTCCAGAGCTTGTTCCGCTCGTCGATATCCGTTGCCAGTAAAAGCCGGTTTCCTAAAACAGCCATCTTTACCTGGTTGGTGCCCAGGGCGAAGCTGTCGGAAACGGCTTTAAAAGAGTCCTTGTATAACATCTTCCGGTCGTATGTCGCCTCAAGGATGGAGTCTACATTGGCATAGGCGTCCTCAATGGAAATGTCGTACATCCTCGCAAGCTGCATCGCCGTTGCTACGCGGTACCGGTTTTCCGAATATTCTTCCTCGTTCCGCTCGTTGGGGAAAAGCTGGTTAAGGACGGCAAATTCGTCGTTGGAAAGATCCACCCGGTACCGTTCAAGGTTCTGTTGGCGTTCGTAGAATTTCTGTGCATAGTCTGAGTTTATTTCCGGCTGGTCGAACCAGGCCCTTTGTTCCGGCGGACGGGGGCCTGCCGGGAAGGGGGACTGCCCTTCCCGTTCAAAAAAATCGCTCATTAATCGGGCCTCCACGGAAAGAGCTTGTATATATACTTATCTCCGCCAAAGAAGAAACTTTTCTTAATTATTTCTTCAGTTACTGGATCTCCATCACTACCGGCTTTTACCCAGGCGTTTCTTCCCAACCCCGAATTTTCCCTGGTGTCTTTGTTAAGTCCTTCCTCATAGGAAGCAACAATCTGCCAGGCGTCTCCTGTCTTCTGTTCAAGATAAAGCTTGTTATTTTTCCCGTTTATCCGGTATTCCTTGCC
>JAISAK010000246.1 GCA_031266695.1 Treponema sp. | reverse complement strand
AATTATAAAGAATTTAAGGCCCGCAGCAGGACGCTTTTCCACTTCCATACCAGGGGGCCCTTCGCGGTTTGCTCGCGGAGCAGGGTTTCGACGCGGGAAAAATCCGCCTGTCCCAGGCTTTTGCCTATGGCCGAACCCCAGCGGGAATGTTCCGGATCGAACCACGCGGCAAGATCCCGCTCGCTTACAAGCCGTTCTTCCCTTTGCTCGAGGATTTCAAAATCGGCCTTAAAGCCGGCCTCCGTAAAGGCGGTTTTGAGCATATCGGCGTTCCAGGCCAGTTCCGGCGCCGCGGCGGAAAAAAAGGCTTCTTCGCTTTCGCGCAGTTTACCGGCAAGCTCCGCGCCGGCGCCGCATTCCCCGGAGAGTATGCGGGAGATGCGTCCGCCGAGGCAGGGCGGCGAACAGAGCAGGACAAGGCCGCCGCCGGGCGCAAGCAGGGGCTTTGCCCCGGCCGCGAGGCGGCTGAAAGCGGCCGCGGGATCCGGCGCCCCCCGGCCGGGAAGGGCCGAATCCGGCTTCCCGAAGCCTCTCCGCCAGGGCTCCCGGATAAGAATGTGATCAAAGGGGCCCGCGAGAGAAAGGCCGTCCGCGTCCGCGGCGCCGGCTTTCGCGCCATTAGTACCCACGGCGTCGTCCGCGGACGCGGCCGAAGGCAGCGGTTCGCCGGCAAACACGACAATTTCCGGCCGCTCCACCTCGTCAAGGGAGGCCGCGTAGCGGAGCAGGGCTTCGCGGGCGGCTTCGCTTTCAACCAGGGCGACGCTCCGGCCTTCGGGACAGCGGCGGAGGCTTTCCCCGAGGAGGATTCCGTCGCCGGCGCAGGCGATGAGTACCCGGTCGTGGCGGGCCGGCGCCGCCGCCCTGAAAACGGCGTCCCGGTCGGCAAGGAGAAGGCGGCTTCTGCCCGATTCAAGGCGTTTAAACCAGCCCTCGCGGCCCCTGGACGAGGCCGACCAACTGAGCAGCTCCGCGCCCGCGCTCCCGCCGTCGCCAAGCACCAGCGCCGCCTGCAGTTCCCGACGGCGGAGAATATCTTCCCGTATTTTCCCCTCGTAGCCGAGCCTTGAGGGGATGTAAAAGGTTCTGCCCCGAAGCGCCGTGGGAAGATACTGCTGGGCGGCCCAGTGATCCCGGTAGGCGTGGGGGTAAATGTAGCCTTCGCCGTGGCCGAAGCTTTCGGCGTCACGGCTCGCGTCCCGCAGATGGTTGGGGACTTCCGCGTCTTCCCTTTCAACTTCCTTGAGGGCGTCGAAAAAGGCCATAGCGGTGTTGGATTTGGGGGCCGTGGCAAGGTAAAGGCAGGCCTGGGCAAGGGGGAAATTCCCCTCGGGAAAACCTATGCGATCAAAGGCCTCGGCGCAGGAAACAACCACCGAAAGCGCGTTGGGGTCCGCCATACCCACGTCTTCGCCGGCAAGGATGATCATGCGGCGGAAGATAAAACCGGGGTCTTCCCCGGCGCGCACCATTTTTGCCAGCCAGTAGAGGGCCGCGTCGGGGTCGCTGCCCCGGACGCTTTTGATAAAGGCGCTGATTGTGTCAAAGTGATAGTCGCCGTCCCGGTCGTAGAGCAGTGCCCGGCGCTGTATGCTTTCCTCGGCGGCCTCCAGGGAAATGTAAATTTCGCTTCCCTCCGGCGGGGGCCAGGACGCGGGGCTGGTTTCCACGGCCAGCTCCAGGGCGTTGAGAAGGCTGCGGGCGTCGCCGCCGGCCACTTCAACCAGGTGTTCCAGGGCGCCTTCCTCAAAACGCAGCCGCCATCTGCCGTAGCCCCGCTCCTTGTCCGCCAGGGCGCGGCGGGCGGTTTCCCCGAGTTCTTCGGCGCCCAGGGCTTTAAGCTGAAAAACGCGGCTTCTGCTTACCAGGGCGCGGTTGACTTCGAAAAAGGGATTCTCCGTAGTGGCGCCCACAAGAATAACCGTACCGTTTTCCACCCAGGGAAGCAGGGCGTCCTGCTGGGCCTTGTTCCAGCGGTGAACTTCGTCCACAAAGAGTATGGTCCGTTTGCTGTAGAGACGATGGCGCTCGTCGGCGCGGTCGATAGCTTCCCGCAGATCCTTGACCCCGGAAAGCACCGCGTTGAGGTTTTCGAAGGACGCCCTGGTGGTATTGGCAATGACCCGGGCAAGGCTGGTTTTCCCCGTACCCGGGGGGCCGTAAAAAATTACCGAGGAGAGTCTGTCCGCCTGTATGGCCCTGCGGAGGAGCCGCCCGGGCCCGACAATGTGATCCTGGCCGATGATGTCTTCCAGGGCCTGCGGGCGCATCCTGTCGGCGAGGGGACTTTGATCCCCGGGTTTTCCGTTTATTCCGGAACTTTTCGACGGCCTGTTCTTTGAAGAAAAAAGATCCTCCTCCATCTATTCTTCGGCGTTCCACTGGGGTTCGCCGTCGCGGGTTCGGTAGGACCAGAGACCGTGGGTTTGGGTGGACGCGAAAAGAGTCATCTTGTCGTCAATCTCTTTGGGCGCCTGGAATAAAAAATTAATAGGATACTTGCCCAGGCTGGCGGTATAACGCTCGTTATTGACAATGCTGGTGGGGGAACCGTTACCCGGGTTATGGAACCCCGAGCCTGAAACAATGGCGCCGCTGGTAGTATTAATCTCTATTTCCGTATAACCGTGGGTGTAACCGGAACTGGTGGTCATGGTCTTGGCGCCCTGCACCCCGGCAAGGAGCAGTTTCGGCGCCGGGGACGGGTCTTCCGGCTCCGGCGAATCCTCCGGATCGCGCCAAAGGGCAAGGGCGCCGGTGGAATAGGGATCAAAATCCGCTCCGGAATTCAGACCCGTACCCGTACCGTTTACCGAAAACAGGGTTCCGTCGTTTCTTACCGCGATTATCCCGGCGGTACTGTTGGTGTCGCTGATATTGATAATGCCCTTGAATATATAGCCGGAATCACCGAGCCGTGTTACAATCGGGCTGTCGGAAGGAAGCGCGTTCTTTTCTACTTTCCAGATACCGCTTCCTTCCGTGGCAAGATAATAATTTGCACCGTCCGAAGCCGCTCCCTTCAGAAGCTCAACCCCGGTTTTAAGGCTTTTGAACTGCGTGGAACCGGTCCCGGTTAAATACAAAATAGCGTAGGACCCCGGGGCGGTGCTTCCACCCCGGGAACCGAGAAAGACCGTTTCCGAATCCGCGTAAATTGTTTGATGGTATCCGTGGGAAAGGGCGCCGGAATCGAAGCCGACGGTTTTCCACTCCTGTTCGTTCCGGCCAATTCTTTTTACCTCCGCCGACAAACCGGATCCGGTAAAACACAGGACGTAAAGGTAATCCTTCGTAGCGGCCAGGCCGAAGACGTTGCCCCCGGGCTGGGGTATATCGAAGCCGCCCGAATCCCAGCGCGGGCCGGCGCCCGGAACCGGCCGGCCGTACCAGTGGAGTCTGCCCGAGGCGACAAAAAGCACCGGAACGGTTTTACTTGAGTCAGCCGGGTCGGCCCATTCAAACACCGCCATATTGGTGGGAGTACCCTTTATTCTGGGTTCAAGAGGCTTTGTTTCCTGGGAAATTTTATAAAAAATCGGATCCTGGTTACAGGAGCCCGCCAAAAGGACGGTAACGAGGAGCGTCAAAGTTTTAAAAAAGCCGCCGTATTTCATTCTCTTCCCCATTTTCCCGTTTTTTAAAAATGATAGCGGGCGGAAAGGGTCACGTCTATCATGTTCCCCTGGACATCTTTATCCCGCTCCTTGGTCCACTCGGGATACCAGCCCCAAACCCCGTTAAGGCCGAAGGACCAATCCGGGCTGAAACGGAAAAAGACCGAAGCTCCGCCTTTTATGAAAAATCCCAGATAGTTAAAGTTCAGATAACGCTGGGGCGCGATGCCGATTGTTACGGCAAGGGGAAATTCAAAACGGCGGAAGATAAACTGGTAGCCCACCCTCAAACCTATGGGTATGATGAAAAGCGTATTGTTGGCCAGGGTATAGTTAAAAAGGCCGCTGATTTCACCGCCGATATTAAAATGGGAATCAAGGAAATAGTTATAGGCAAGACTTCCGGTTCCGCCTACGGGGAAAAGATTATGGGTAATGGCTTCGCCGTTTTGCAAAAAGAGCGTTGGAAAGGTAACTCCCAGGGAAATGGTAAAAGTCTGATCCCCGAGGGAATAAAGCTCCGGCATATACACGTCCCAATCGGATTCAATGGGAATTTGTTCATCCTCCTCCGAACCCGGATCTTCCTCCTGGGCGTAGAGGCTGTTAAAAGCCGGAAAGAATGTGAAGCCAAGCAGAAAAAACGTTAAAAAGGCCCATGCCTTTCGCATAAAATCATCCCCTCGTTATAAACAGATTCTAACTATACCGGATACCCGCTTTTTTATCAATGAGCCCTGGGACGTTAATAATAACAACAAGCGGCAGCCCCTCCGGGTTACTCTTTCTATGTACCGTGAAGAATTTAACGCAAAGGACGCAAAGCATGGGCAAAGTTCTCAAAGATTTTCCCTTAGTACCCGGTAACAACAAAAAATTTACCTTTTAAAATAACCGCAAAGTCAAAAAAGTCGAATAAGTTGAATATAAAGAAGGTAAAAGGAGTATAAAATAATGCTTTTTCCTTCTACTT
>JAISAK010000124.1 GCA_031266695.1 Treponema sp. | reverse complement strand
TTTTCCGCGTAGAATTGCTTCTCAGAATCCAGCGTGGTACGCAGGGAGCCGCGCGGAAGGCCGGCGGGAGCGGCGGCGCTTTCCGCGGACAGGGCGCGGTACAGGGCCGCAACGCGCTCGCTGAAGTGGGGAGCGGCGAAGGGACTTTTTGCTTCCGGCAGCCTTGCCGGCGAAGCGTCGGCAAGGGCTTCACGGAGAGAGGCCCCGTCCGGATCAAGGCCGCAGCGCCGGGAAAGAGCGGCGGCGGCGGAAAGCGCCGCTTCCGGGTTCAGGGCGGGGTCGTAAAGGCCGGGACGGCGGGGAATTACCGCGAGCAGGACGGCGCGGCTGTCGTCAAGGCCGGAAATGTCCCGGCCGAAGCGCGCCCTGGTAATGGCGGCGATTCCCTCGATGTTGCTGCCAAAGGGAATACCGTTAAACCAAAGTTCCAGGATTCGCTTTTTTGAAAGCCGCGCCTCAAGCCGCAGGGCGTCAAAGGCTTCGCCGATTTTCCCTTTCAGGCCCGGCCCGTGGGGCTTCACCAGCCGGGCAAGCTGCATGGTGATTGTGGAAGCCCCGGAGACAACGCGCCCCGCCCGGAGATTCCGCAAAAAGCCCGCGGCAACGGCGACAGGGTCAACGCCCGGGTGAAAATAAAAGCGCCTGTCCTCGGCGCGGATAAATATCCGCCGCGCCCCGGCGGGCAGGTCCCGCAGAAAAACCCATTCCCGCTTAACCCCGTCGTCCGCGGGGAAAACCCGGAGGATCCTTCCGTTCCGGTCATACACCGCAAGACCGCGGGAACGGGACTCGTAGACCTCCAGCTCGGGATAAGGCAGGAAACGCAGAAAAGTCCACAGCGCGGCGGCTATGCCGAAAAGAGCCGCGAAAAATTTCAATTGACGGCGGTTCATCATTACAGTATACTAGAATGGTACTCAAAAATCCAGAAAGAGGAAATACCATGAGCGCAATACTTGATGTTGAGACCAAGAAAAAGCGGATTGAAGCCAACTGGCGTCTTGAAGAACCGGATGAGGTGCCCTTTATTATCGAAGTGGGGAATATGCACATGGGGACGAGCAAATTTTACAACAACCCCCAGGCGGAAATCGAATGGGCCGAGGAACATAACCGCAAACGGGAAGGGGTGTACGACTACGGCTTTCCCAACATCAAACCGAATCAGGGAATCAATATCGTTGCCGCCGCCTTTGGCTGTGAGTGCAGGGTAAATGACGAGGCCGATCCCTGGGTAAAGTGCCTTATTAAGGAAGAAAACGCCGAAGACGTTTACAAATTAAAAGTGCCCGACCCGGTAAACAACCCCGCCTTCGCGCAGGCCTGGAAACACGTGGAGGCCCTGCAAAAACTTTCATCCATGCCCCTGCGGGTGGTTAATGTCCCCTCCCCCCTGGTAACCGCTTCCCTTATTTGGGACTATACTTCGTTTATTGAAGCTACCCTGAGCTATCCCGACGAGGTACACGCGCTTTTGGAAAAAGTAACGGAAGCGACGATTCTTTACGTCAGGGAAATGTTTAAGCGGATACAAAACCTTTACGGCGTAAGCCACGAGTTCTGGTACGTCCCCCGGGAAGTCGGCATCCGCGTCAGCGACGACACCGCCGCCCTGCTTTCCCCCGCTCTTTACAGGGAATTCGGGGTAAAGTACAACGGGATGATTTCAAAAGAATTCGGCGGCATTGTCGTTCATTCCTGCGGAAATGTTCAGAATGTAGTGGAAGCTATGGTTGAAATTCCCGGACTGCGGGGGCTGGATTTTACCATTCCCCAAACTCCCGACTGGTCAAAAATCAGGGTTTCCGCGGCGGGAAAAACCGTTATCTGCCTGCGCAAATTCTACTGGGATCACGGCAATAACGCCGGGGTGGATCTGGCCGAATACACGAAAAAAATAGTTGACTACTTCGGGCGCAAGGGCGTCTTCATACAAACCTCAACGCCTACTCCCGAAGAAGCCGCAGCCCTTGGGGAAAGGCTGCACGGGATTCTTTCAAAGTAATCGAAATTGCGGACCTCTGGTCCGATTATACCGGCGACTGGGCATGAACCCCGTCGTTCCAAACAACATTGAAAACATCGGCGTCTTCGGCGGCAAAATACGGGGGAAATTCTTTCTTGAGCAAATCTTCTTCGGCATTGAGCTTGTTGATGTGTTCCATGAGCAGTTTCCGGGCGCGGGCCGCGTTTTTTTTCTTCAGGGATTCCAGAAGCTCCCTATGCTCCCCTATCACTCCGCCGGCTATGCCCTTCAGCCTGATGGTGAGCAGCCGCACCCGGCGATAATGGCTGCTTGTACTTTGCAGCGTATCCCAGCTTAAAAGCTGATCCGCCGCTTCAAAAAAAATCCGGTGAAAATCATCATCCCGATCCACAAAATTGATAATATCCCCCGCGGCGGCGGCGGCGTTCTGTTTCTCAATAAGCCGCTCCATTGTATCCAAATGCTCCGCCGTTGATTTGCCGATAAAGGGATCCAGTACGGCCATTTCGAGGCTGCGGCGGATGAAACATTCCTGCTCCACCCTGGCAAGATCAATAAGAGAAACCAGCGTTTCCTTTTGGGGAACAACCCGAACCAAACCTTCCTTGGCAAGATGAATAAAGGCTTCCCGTACCGGCGTGCGGCTTACCCTGTACCGGAGGGCTACTTCTTTTTCGCTTATCCCCGTTCCCGGCGCCAGGTTAAGATTTATGATATTTTTACGCAGGCTGACGTAGATCGAATCCTGAATATTGCCGGATCTTGGTTTGCCTTCCATGAAAGTTATATTACTCCTCTACCGGTTGTATTTAAAACGATTACCCACAAGAGAAAGCCACACCCCATCGCAGGCTGCAATAACGACATCATCCAGAGGCTCTCCTTCAATGGCGCTGATGTTCTGGGACAACTGTTCCGGCCGGCTTACTCCGCTAAGCACACTGGTTACGTTTCCGTGATAAACGCACCATTTATAGGCAAGCTGCAAAAGGGTCATTCCGCGATCCGCCGCTATTTTGGTTAACCGCTCAAGGGCATTAAAATTTTCGCCAAGCCAATAGCGATTGTAATATTGCCGATTAATGGCGAACCGGGTATTTCCTTCGGGCTGGCCTGGTTTATGCTTGCCCGCCAGCAAACCCGCCGCAATCGGGTTATAAATAATCATTCCCATATTATGGGCTTTTAAAAAAGGTTTAAGCTCGTCCTCAAGGCCCCGGGTGATCAGGTTGTATACGTTCTGGGTAACTACGGGCCTAATCAGGGAATGTTTATCGCAGACAGCCAGAATGTCGGCGATTTGCCACGCCGCGTAATTGCTCACTCCGATATAACGAATTTTCCCCGCGCGAACCAGGCCCGTCATAGTATCAAGAGTTTCCTCCAGGCCGGTATCATAATCCGGCGCGTGGAGATAATAAATATCTATATAACCGGTATCCAGCCGTTTTAAGCTTGCGTCAACAGCGGAAAGCAAATGCCGCCTGCTCAAGCCCTGGTCCAGCGGATTATTGCCCATTTGATTACGCACCTTTGTCGCCAGCAGAATGTTATCCCTTCTGCCCTTAAGCCCCTTGCCGACAATCCGCTCTCCTTCACCCTGGTTGTAAACGTCCGCGGTGTCAAAAAGGTTTATCCCCCGGTCAAAGGCATAATCCATAATTTTTAAGCTGTCGGCTTCGTTTGTCTGGCTTCCGAAAGTCATAGTACCAAGAGAAAGCCGGGAAACTTTCAGGCTTGTGCCCGGCAAATTTCTGTACTCCATTTACTCATCCTTAATCGTTCCCCGGCTTGCCGGGAAGAGCAGATTGAGAATGATCCCCACCACCGTCGCAAGGGCAACGCCGGCAAGCTGAAACTGGAGGTCTTCGGTAACGGCAAAGGCAAGACGGCCGCCGCCGATGCCGATGACAAAGATCACCGAAGAAATTGTAAGGTTCCGTTTGTCCTTGTAATCAACGCCGCTTTCAACAATGGTACGAAGGCCGCTGGAGGCGATTATTCCGAAAAGGAGCATGGAGATTCCGCCGAGTACGGGAGTCGGGATCGTTTGAATCAGGGCGCCGAATTTTCTGAACAGGGAAAGAAATACCGCGATAAAGGCCGCGCCGCCGATTACCCACACCGAATAGACCCGCGTAATAGCCATAACGCCGATGTTCTCGCCATAGGTGGTGTTCGGCGGGCCGCCCCAAAAAGCCGCCCAGGCCGTGGCAAGGCCGTCGCCGGCAAGGGTACGATGCAGGCCGGGGTTCTTGTAAAAATCCTGCCCCACAACCTTGCTGGTAACAAGGGTGTCGCCAAGGTGTTCGCAGACGGTTGCGAGGGACACAATTACAAAGGTAAGGATAGGTACAAAACTAAAACTGGGCATTCTGAAAGCCGGAATCCCGAACCAGGCCGCGTCTTTTACCGCCCGAAAGTCAATAATGGCATAGGCGGGGAAAAAGAGACCCATGACAAGGGTAAAAAGATAACCGGACACAAGGCCGATAAGTATCGGAATAGTGCTGAAAAAACCTTTAAAGAGAATGTTAGCCGCTACGGTTATTCCCAGGGTTACAGCGGCAACGGAAAGCATCACAAGGCTGTAGTTGCCTCCGGCGTCATTCATCGCCATGCCCATAGCGGTAGGCGCCAGATTGAGGCCGATGACTACAATGACCGAACCGATAACCACCGGGGGCAGGGCTTTGTCCAGCCAGCCCGTTCCGGCAAAGCGGATGATAAGCCCGATGACGCAGTAAAAAACACCGGCCGCTACCGCGCCGCCCAGGGCGTAGGAAAGCCCGTGGGACGCGGTGATGCTGATAAGAGGCGGAATAAAGGCAAAGGAAGAACCCAGAAAGGCGGGAACCTTTGCGCCGGTACAGAGAATGTAGATAAGCGTCCCCGTGCCCGCGGTAAAAAGCGCGGTTGCCGGATCCAGCCCTGTCAGAATTGGAACAAGAATTGTAGCCCCGAACATCGCAAAAACATGCTGAATACTTAAAGGTATCCAGAACCCAAGACCGGGACGATCCCGGGGACCAAGAGTTTTATGCGTCATAGATTAACCCCCCGATAGTATTTTTTGAATTATATACTACAGGAAAGATTCTGGGTAGGGCTCTGTAAAATGAAGAACCTCGGGGCAAGCCCCGAGGTATCTTCGTTGGATAGGAAATTTATAGTACTGACGGGGGTCATACCTCGATCCGAAAATCGGGTTACAACCTTTTCAGTGATAATGAATGTAACCGAGGCAAGCCTCGGGGTATGGACCCCCGTCTTTCCAATCAGTTCCCGAACACGGCGCCGGCACGGCCCGCAAACCATCCGAGAAGGGCCGCCGCCCGGTTGGTAAACGAGTTTCCTATCCGCTCGCCCATTCCGGGAAGAGCCGCGGCCTTTGCCATGGACGCGGCATAAATTAAAAGAACATCGCCGGAATCAATAACCGCCATTATTGAACGGAGCTTGTTTCTTCCCACTACCGGAATAATGCCGGCGGTCATGGCGCTTAGATTCTGCTGGACAAAAACAAAAGCGTCGGGATAAGATCGGTATTCGTATTGGTAGATATTATCCCCGAAGGTAAGATCCTTCTGCCGGGCAAAGAGGGTAAGCAGCGCCGGGGGCGAGGCATAGCTCGGATCGGGCAAGGGCTGCTTTTTGTCCGGGCCGTCAATTACCCGGGAAGTTTCATAGAAGGTTCTCATTACGCCCCGGCTGGCCGAATAATATTGAACGCCGGCAAGGGTACTCAAGGCCAGGGCCTGGTTAAAAAGCCCCGCCCTTTCTGCCTCGTTCCAGGCCGCGCCCGCCGTGCCGCTGCCGCCCGCCGGGTATGGTTTCCGATACAGCGACAGGGTTTCCACCAAAATCACCGGGTCGAGGTTTTGCCGCAGCTCCGCGGCAAGCCGCCCGAGCGCGGTATGCCGGGGCAGCAGAAGGAACTGCGGGTTCTTTAGCTGTACTTCGGTAAGCGGCTCCGCGCTTGTCCGAAGCGCCGCCGCGCGATCCGATCCGACAAGATCCTCAAGGGAAGCAGAAAACAGGGGCGCGGCAAAGCAGACTGCCGTCACGGCAGAAAAAACAAGGGCAACAAATTTTTCACTTTTCATCATATAATGAAAACAATCCTTCGCACCCTATGGTTGCACCGCCGCCTAGTGGTGGATTTTCTTTTTCTAACCGCTCTTATCCGGTTGTTTAGTCCAATCAAACTACTAGCCTTTTCCGGGTACGGCAACAACGCCCCTTAACGCACGCTGCTCAGGCTAAAGCCTTCGCGCCTTCATACCAAACGGCGGCTTTTATCGGCGCTACGCCATGCAGCATGAATTCATCACACGCT
>JAISAK010000019.1 GCA_031266695.1 Treponema sp. | reverse complement strand
GTGATCACCGGCATGGCGATGGAACCTGCCAGGTCTGGAAGCTGGTGGGCGATAAAGGCTTCGAGTTTTTCGATATTCACATCCACAATTTTCCGTAGTTTTCCTGTTGAATTTTTGGTGTGAAAACCCAGGGGCAGGGACGCAATGTGATCGGTAAATTCCAGCTTGAGTTTGTATATTGTAGTAAACGCCGCCACATGGGAACACATGAGGGCGGCGAAATAAACGAGTACCGCCGCGGCCGCGCCGCCAAAGGCCAGAACGCCCAGGTTTACGAGCAGCGCCTGATCAAGGGCGGCAAGGCCGCCAATGTAGGCGATGATCTCCCGGATGATAAAATACACCGCGATAAAAGGCAAAAAAGACAGGGCGTTGCTTACCACCGAGAGGAGGCAGGCGCTGACAACAAGCAGCTTCCTGCGCATGGCAAGTTCCATGAGCCGGGCCATGCCGGTTTTCCGTTGTTTCAAATTATTCATTTACTTTCTCCTTTGCCTTATACGATACGGGTATATAAGGCGCTTGCAAAAACCCCTCTTTGGTTCGCAGCGAAGGTTAGGCTAAACTAACATAAAGCTTAAAATCAATATACAAACTTGTCAAGTAATCGAAAAAAAATAAACAGAAAAAAACGCGAGTAATGGAGGTTCAACTCCCCGCCATATCCTGTATATCCAGTGTTATATTTACCTTCGCCAATTCCGCTCTGCCCAGCTTAAAAAGTTTTTCTGTGGAAAGTATCCTGGTATCATATTCGAGCAAAATACTGCCGGTCAGGGTTTTTATTTCAACATGAGTGATCCCGGCTATTTCTTTGAGCCGGGCATGGACCAGATCGCATATTGCCTGATTTTTGAGTTCCCTGAACCGGAGGCGTATTCTGCCGGGAACAAAACTTACTACCATAATATTACTCCGAAATAAAGGGACGCATACTGTTCAGACTCAATATGATGGTGGTCATGTTGTGCAGCCAGACGGACCGGGCGCTTCCATTTGGCTGGAGCCCGGTATTTGTGCCGGTTTCAAATAAACCCAACAGGATAAAAATACTGTTCAAAGCTACCGCCGCATGGATGTTGTTTCGTATCCGCTTCATGACCCGTTCCGACATGATCCGGGCAAGAACCAGGGGATAGAGGCTTGGCTCCTTGAGGGAGATGGACGCCACTTCCCGTGCCATGTCGGAACCGTCCCGCATGGAGATCCCCACGTCTGCGGCGGACATGGCAGGCGAATCGTTCATCCCGTCGCCGACAAAGGCCACTTTGCAGCCCCTGGATTTAAGTTCCCTTACAAGGCGCGCCTTGTCTTCCGGGAGCAGTTCTCCCCGTCCGCCGTCAAGAGACAATTCCCTGACAATACGATCCACCGCCCGGTTATTGTCCCCGGAAAAAAGATAAATCCGTTTAATGCCCAGGCGCCTTACCATAACGATTACTTCTTTCGCTTCCTCACGCAAAGGGTCTCGGATCAACAGAATGGCCTTTAGTTTGTTTTCCTGGGCAAGGTACAGGATGGACAATCCCTGCTTCGCCGCCTTTTTTTCGTCTTCCGCGGCAACGGAAAGGTCTATGCCTTCGTCTTCGCCTATAAAATGACGTGAGCCTATTACGGTGTGTTTTTCCTGGTAAAGAGTGGCGATGCCGTGGGCGGCAACATATTTGACCGTCGAGTGTTCCTCCCGGTGCTGGACGTTTCGGGCCAGGGCCTCCGCGACAACAGCTTTGGCTGCCGGATGGGGAAAGTGCTCCTCAAGACAAGCCGCTATCTTCAAGGCTTCATTCTCCCCGCAGCCATGATAGGGAATTATCTTTTCCACCGCCGGAGCGGCCTGGGTAAGCGTTCCGGTTTTGTCAAAAACAAGGGTATCCACTTCCGACAACGCTTCGATAGGATTACTGCCTTTGAAGAACACCCCTTTGGACAGCCCCTCCCGGATGGCCGAGAGAAAGGCCAGGGGGACGCTGAGCTTAATTGCGCAGGAATAATCAATGGACAAAATGGAAGCCGCTTTAGCCGCGTTACGGGTTACAAGCCATGTCAACAAGGAGGCGGCAAAGCTGAAAGGAACCGCTTTATCCGCAATCCTGAAGGCTTTAATCGCGGTTTCGGCCTTAGTCTTCTCGCTCTCCATGATGAGGGACAGGATTTGCTCGTACCGCGTTTCGGCGCCTTTTTTATTGACTTCGACAATAATCTCGCCTTCCTCAATAATGGTTCCCGCGTACAGAACCGATCCGCTCCACTTTTCAACCCCCAGAGGTTCACCGGTCAACGCGGCCTCGTTGACCATAGCGATCCCCTCAACCGCCTTGCCATCCACAGGGATTACCATACCTGCCCGCAGGACTACCAAATCGCCGCTTGCAATCTCCGAATAAGGAACCTCGATTTCCGTATTGTCCCGCCGTACCCAGACGGTTCCGGCTTTAAGGGAAAGCTCCGCCGCAAGGTTCTCACGGGATCGCTCCTTTGCCCACTCTTCCAGGTACTGCCCTGTCTTGAGGAGCATCAACAGCGTGGAGGCGGAATTTGTGTTTCCCCGCAAGAGGGATACGGCTACGGCCGAGGCGTCCAACAGGGGTACGTCCATCCTGAGCCTGAAAATTGACTTGAACCCGGCAAGGAAATAGGGAATGGCCCCCAGGACAGTAAACAGGGGCTTGAGGAAAGGCGGCCGGAAAAGGCGGACAAGCTGATACCCGATGTAGGACCATACCAGGGACGAAGAACGATCCGGGCTTCCGGGCCGGTCTAAGGCCGCTATCTTTTTGCCCGGCCTCGGAGACTCATCCACGCTCCTCCTGGTTCCCGGAACGCCATTTCCGCCCGAATACCGGGGCGCGGGGTGCAGACTTTGAAGCAAGGCAAGAAGACGGTCCGCCGTAACAGCTTCCCGCCGGTACAAAATCAGAATACTTCCGGTCCGGGGATTGATAACGGCGCTTTTTACACCATCCAGGGCCAGAAGTTCCCGGCCTATTAATGGAATCGAATAGTATTTCAGCGTATCAGGATTGGTACGGAACCTTACCCTGCCGGAAAGCCTGTGAACAACCGCGATACGCATACTAATTCAACCCTGGGGCTGGGCGGCCTTGCGCTTTGCGTCCGCCTCCGCAAGAAGATCCTCCGCGGATTCCTTCACCGTTTCGGCGGCTTCCATAGCCTTATCTTTCAGATCCATAGCCCCGCCAAGGGCTTTGGTACATAATTCCCGAATTTCCCTGGCGTTTTTGTATACCAAAGCCCCAACTGCGGCCCCGCCCAAAAAAGCCAGCCCGTATTTCCACCAATTATTCATCTTGAACCTCCTGCCAAAAAATTATCTAACTCAATTTTGTTAGATTTTAGCCTTGTATGTTATATGATATTAACAATAAAGTGTCAATATAGAAGTGATTTCAACCAGGGCATCGGCGGGTACTTTTTCTGAAGAAGAAAAAAGGAAGGTGACGGAAAAAAGTGACTGACAACATCATAAATTTAAGGAAGAAGGACCTTATAAGTCCTTGACCTGTTTTAGGGTTAGACCTGTATCCTCGGCTATTTGTTCCGCCGCGATCCCCCGGCTTTTCATCTTCCGGGCTATTTCCAACTTCTCTTCCTTCCTGCCTTCCCGT
>JAISAK010000004.1 GCA_031266695.1 Treponema sp. | reverse complement strand
TTATTGCGCCCCGCGGCGCGCTGCCGCAGCTAAAGCTGCGACGCCTTTGTTCGGTACTATGACCGTTATTCGGCGCCGCCGCACTGCTCAGCCTAAAGGCTTCGCGCTGTTGTCCCAATGTACGCACTTTTTTTGTGCGCCGGGCGTGTGGCACCTTCTTTTAACAACGCCCCTAACGGGGCGCTTTATTGCGCCGGGCGCGGCCACATATACTCAACAACGCCCCTTAACAGGGCGCTTTATTCGAGGGGGGTCTAATACACCACCCTTTGGGGCGGTTCAATTCCTTCGCCAATGATGGCGGGGTAGCAGACCCCCAGTACAAAATGAAAAAGTCCGTAGGACTTTTTCTTCTCGAACGAAGATACCCCGCTGCTTGCGGCGGGGTTCTTCATTCGCGGTTAATTATCCTCTTTTGCAACGGTGTTGGTTTTCCTGTTCGCCTCAAGGAAGTAACGCAGGGCGCAGGGCTTAAAGGATTCCCTAATCAGTACCCGTGAAAAGCCTTCCATACCCGCGGGCAAATCAATGCTTGCGTTTAAAGTTTTTTTGAAATCCGCTTTTTCAAGCAGCGCCGTCAGCAGGGTTTTGCCGAGACCCAGGCCGCGGTATTCGGGCTTTACCTCCAGGGCGCATATATGCAGGGAAAAATTGCCGTAGACGGCCGAAATATAGGCGGCAAAATCTTTCCCCGCGGACTCCGCCACAAGACAAATATCCCCGGGGAAAACCCAGGGGTTCATCTCCGCGAAAATTTGCGCGCTTCCGTTTGACCTGTTCCCGCTGCCCAGACCCTCTTCCCCGCAGGCGCGATGCAGCTTTGCCGCGGCTTCCCTGTCGCCGCCCGAACCTTCGCGGAAGGTGAAATCTTCAAGAACCATGTCCGCGGTTTCCTCGGGCTCATTCCCGATCAATTCAAGGCCCCATATTTCCCTCTGGGCATTGTACCAGCGGAGGATTTCCTTCTTCATTTCCTTTTCTTTAAAATTGAACCATATTTTCTCCGTCTCCGGGTATTTGCCAAGGACCTCCTTGAAAGCCCGAAAAACGCCCCTGCCCCGGTTCAAAGCGGCGGAAAGCTCTTCCCGGACAACAGGGTTCCGAAGCCCCGCGGCAAAACGTTCCATAAGCCGAAATCCCTCCGCGGGGCTCCATCCGGGGAGATTCAGGTATCGTTCGCTTTTGTCAAAATTATTCACTTCCGCAGTATCGGCCGCGGCATCCGGATTTACGTCGCTTTTTGAAAACGCCGCGTCCCGCCCGCCGGCGAAATTGCCGATCTCCGAAGCCGGGACGAGTTCCATCTGCTCCGAATCCAGCAGGTATTCATTGTTCTGATCTTCCATGGAAAAAAGAATGGCGTCCATCAGGACTTCGTTCAGTTCAAAATGCATAACAATATTATAGGCAAAGGGGACAAAAAAAGGAATGGATCTGACCGGAAACTTCAGCCACAGCCCGCTGTTCCTGACAAATTAAAATTTAAGGTGTATATTTTCGTATGGAAACAATGAAACGAAATACAGAAACAATGAAACGAGACACAGAAACAATGAAACGAAATACCGACTGCGGGGCGCTACGGAAAAGCGACGCGGGCAGGACGGTAATTTTAAACGGCTGGGTTCACCGGAAGCGGGATCACGGGGGCGTTTTTTTTATCAACCTTCGGGATCGTTACGGTATTACCCAGGTTCTTGTTGATACCAATGAAGGTGCGGGGCCGAATTCCGCGGAGCTGGCGGCCCTCTGCGCCGGGCTGCACAGCGAGTACTGCCTGGCGGTGGAAGGCAAAGTCCGGCCCCGGCCCGCGGACATGGTGAACCCTTCCATGCCTACCGGCGAAATCGAGGTGCTGGCTTCGGAGATACTCGTCCTCAACCGCTGCGAAACGCTGCCCTTCCGGATTGATGAAGAAACCGGCGCCGGTGAAGACCTTCGTCTCAAGTACCGTTATCTTGACCTTCGTTCCGGCGGAATGCAGCAGCGCCTGCGCCTGCGGAGCGAGGTTAGTTTTGCCGTCCGGGAATGGATGACGGCCCAGGGCTTTTACGAGATCGAAACGCCTACCTTTATTAAATCCACGCCCGAAGGCGCGCGCGATTACCTTGTGCCCTCGCGGCTCTATCCGGGGAAGTTTTACGCCCTGCCCCAGTCGCCCCAGCTTTACAAGCAGATCCTTATGGTTGCGGGCTTTGACAAATATTTCCAGATTGCCCGCTGCTACCGGGACGAAGACGCCCGTGGCGACCGGCAGCCCGAGTTCACCCAGATTGATATTGAGATGTCCTTTGTAGGCAGGGACGATGTTCTTGCCATGACCGAAGGACTCATGGGCCATGTATTCAGGAAGACCCTTGGGCATGAGCTGCCCGCCCGCTTCCGGCGGCTGAGTTACGAAGAAGCGACGGAGCGTTACGGCAGCGACAAGCCCGACCTCCGTTACGATCTGCCCCTGCGGGACTTTGGCCCCTTTGTCGGGGGAGGGAGTTTTCAGGCCTTCAAGGACGCCCTCGCCCAGGGCGAGGCGGATCGCCGCGAAGCCGCGGCCGGCGGAATCACCCTGGCCGGCGGCGGGGTAAAGGCCCTGGTGCTGAAGGCCGGGATGATGGGCGCCGCTTCCTATTCGCGCAGGCAGATTGAGGAGCTGGAAGCCCAGGCGA
>JAISAK010000322.1 GCA_031266695.1 Treponema sp. | reverse complement strand
GAGCGGGGGGCGGGGCGGCCCCCGGGTTGGGGGGTGTGCCTAAACCGGCCGGGTTGTGGCCCGGGGGGAGGCTTCCCCCCTCAATAAGCGCCCTCGAAGCGGCGTCGCAGCGGAGTTCCGCTTTTCCCGCGAACCGTGCGGCAAGGAGCGGCAGCAGCGCGGCGGCGGCGTCCCGGTGTACCAGCAGGGTTTCCACGGCGTTACAGGCGCCGGGTTTCTGGAGCTTCGCGTTGGCGATAATCCCGACGGCCTGATTCATATCGACGCCGGGCTCGACATAGATGTGGCAGTTGCCTTCGCCGGTTTCAATTACCGGAATGCGGGCGTTTTCCACCACCCGCCGTATCAGCTCCCTGCCGCCCCGGGGAAGAACCACGTCGATAAAACCCCGGGCCTTGAGAATTTCGTCGACCTCGTCACGGCTTCCCGAATCCGCCAGAGCGACGGCGCCGGGTATTCCGCCCCCCTCTTCAAGACCGGTTTTGATTGCCTTTACCAGGGCCCTGTTTGAGTCCAGCGCGGACGAAGAGCCCCGGAGCAAAACGGAGCAGCCCGCCTTGTAGGCAAGGGCCGCGCAGTCGGCGGTTACGTTGGGGCGCGATTCATAGATGATTGCCGCTGTGCCCAGGGGAACGGTGACTTCTTCGATTTCGAGTCCCTTGGGCAGAGTCCAGCCGGCCCGTACACGGCCGATGGGGTCTTCCTGGCGAATAACGGTTTCCATTCCTTCGATAATGCCGTCAATCCGGCCCCCGTCCAGAAACAGCCGGTCCACAAGGCTTTCCCGCATTCCGCCGGCCCGGGCTCTTTCGACATCGCGGGCATTGGCGGCAAGTATGGCGGCGCGATCTTTGTCGACCGCTCCGGCCGCCGCGTGAAGCGCCCTGTCCTTGGCCGCGCGGTTTTCCAGGGCAAGCCGCGCCTGGGCCTTTTTGAGGGAAATAAACAGTGTATCCAGGGAACTCATGTATGGTATCATAGCACAGGGCGGAGTTAAATGAAATATATGTCAATGAAATATATTTACAAAGGGCTGTTTGTCCTGCCTATTCTTTTCCTGTCCTGCGCGAGCCGGTCTTTTTTCCGCACGCCGGAAACAGCGTACCCGGGGCGGACGGCGCCGGAGGAAATACGCGATCCCTTTGAGCGGGCTCTTTATTTTATCAAGGTGAATTCTCCCCGGGTTGAAAAATTTTTTTACTTTGACGAAGAAAGCGGCATTGTTGTTAAAGGCGAATATAAGGAAAGGGATGCCGATGTTTTTGTTGTGTATCGCCTTGCCGCCGCCGCGGAAGCCGGCAGAAACAGGGAAGGTTTTTTCAGGATTTCTTTTACCGCCGAAGATTCCGCAAGCGGGGCGGCAAGGGATGACGAATTGTTCTGGAACCCCCTGCTCTCCCCCGCCCCGGAGGAAAGCGGTTCCGCGGAGGGACACACGGAGGGCAGCGCCTTTTCCCGCGCCGGGGCCCGCGGGGCGGGCCTGCTCCTCTCTTTTGACGACGATTACCGGCAGTCCTGGCGGCAGTATTTCGATCTCCTTGACAGGTTCGGCGCCAGGGTTACCTTTTTTATTCAGGGCGAGCTTGACTCAGGCGAAGATCCTGCCGCCGCCGGGAACGGCGCTGCGGACGGCGCAGGGGGCGGAGAGGCGGCCGCGGACGGAGAGGGGCTTGCCGCTTTTTGCGCCGAAGCTTTCCGCCGGGGACACGATATCGGATATCACAGCGCCAATCATCAGGATTTGACCGGGGCATCCCGCGAGGTCTTTGACAGCGAGACCACGGAGGCCGCCGAAAAATTCCGCGGGGCGGGCATAAACTTTTCTTCCTTCGCGTTTCCCTTCGGCTTTTCCTCCCAGTGGATGAGGGATGCCCTCAGACCCGTATTTAAAATAACCCGCGGCTATGGGGTAAACTTCCGGCTGTACGACGCGGAATTTATCGGCGAGGAGGGCTATATTGTCTCCAAGGCCCTGGACAACATCATTTACGAGGATGACGAAGAATTTGAACGCGAAATTGGGCTGATGCTCCTTGCGGCAAAATTTATCGGCGGCGAAAAGATTGTGCCCTTCACCAGCCATGATATTTCGAATGAAGCCAGGTGGGGAATTAAACCAAAACGGCTTGAGTATACACTGCGGACCGCGCAGGAATTGGGGCTGCGGTTTTACGTGTTCGGGGATTTTTGAGGATTGATACAGGGGAGGGTTTCGGTTTAAGGTGGTCCTATGGAAACCCAAAAAAGCGTGATTCTTTTATCCATGCAGCCCTTCAGGCTGCTTCCCGAATTCGGGGAACAACTGGAAGCGGCCGGGAAAGGCAGGGAAGTGCTTATCTCCAGGGATGCGGCCGGGATAGAGCCGTATCTTGATCGTATAGAAATAGGCCTGGGCGATGTTCCCTACGGCCTTCTTCCCCGCATGCCGAAGTTAAAATGGCTGCAACTCTGGTCGGCGGGCGCGGATTTTTTGCAGAAATTCCCCGAGGCAAAACAGCTTCCCTTTCAGCTTACCACCGCCACGGGGATACACGGCCGGCAATTGGCCGAACATCTCTTTGCCATGCTGCTCGGCTGGAACCGGCGCCTTCCCGATGCCCTTGCCGCGCAGAAACAGCACGTCTGGTTTTTTGCCGATGACCAAAAGCTCTCCGTCTGCGCGGGGAAGACCATGCTGATCCTGGGTTATGGCGTTATTGGCGGGACAATTGCCGGGGCAGCGCTTGGTCTCGGAATTAAGGTGACGGGCCTCCGGCGGAACCCCGCAAGGGGCGGCGGAACGGAAGGGGTGCGGATTGAGAACGCGGCGCGGCTTTTGGAGCTGCTTCCCGGCGCGGATTATGTAGTCAACCTGCTCCCTTCAACGCCCGATACGAGACACTGTTTCGGCGCCGCCGAGTTCGGCAGGATGAAAAGCAGCGCCCTCTACATCAATCTTGGCCGCGGCGCCACTACGGACGAGGCTGCCATGATCGAAGCCCTAAAGTCAAAAAGTATTGCCGGCGCCATGCTTGACGTTGTTGAAAAGGAGCCGCTGGACAAGGACTCCCCGCTTTGGGATCTGGACAATGTGATTATTACCGGCCACTATGCGGGCTGCCACCCCGATTACAGCCGCATGGCAATGGGAATAGCCCTGGAGAATCTGGATCGGTATAACCGCGGCGAACCCTTGAGGAATCTGGTAGACAAGAACAAGGGGTATTAGAAAAGTTTCGGTCTGCGGGGAAAAGAGCGGATTCGTCTTGCAGTTCCGCAATTTCCCGTCCCGGGGCTGTAAAAATATAACATTTTAAGTGGAATTTGTTGGAAAACGCTTGACGTTACGGGTAAAGTGGGGTACTGTAGTAAATAGGATATTTTTTTGAGTATAGTGCGAAGAGGCGCCGTTGCAAGAGACGCGCCATTTATTAGAGGTTTAGGGGTTCTGTTTTTGCGTTTTTGCCTGTCTTTCATTTCCCTTAACAGTAAGCATCTTATGTTTCCCCGGCTGTCAGAGGCGGGGAAAATTTGAGTCGCTCGCTTTTGTGGGCGTGAATAAAAGGGCTCTTTAGTCCAAAGCGTGCCCGGCGCGGAACCTTCCTTCGGAAAGGAAGGATCTTCCGGGTGAAGGAATTTTCTCAATGGCCAAGAAACTGTATGTCGGTAATCTCTCTTACAACACCACCGAAGATAGTCTGCGGAATCTTTTCGCCGACTTCGGTAGCGTCGCTTCCGCCAAGATCATCTTCGATCGTGAGACCGGCAACTCCAAGGGGTTCGGCTTTATCGAAATGAGTACCGAAGATGAAGCAAATGCGGCAATTGCGGGCACCAACGGCCGCGAATTTGAAGGCCGCCAGATTCGGGTAAATGAAGCAATGGACAAACCCCGGCGTGATCGCGGCGCCGGCAGCGGTTACGGCGGCGGAAATAACTGGTAGTAATCAGAAGGCGGGGGATAAGCAGCAAGCAAAAAGGCGGAAAGCGGCCTGTTCCTTTCTGCTTATCTCCTGTTGCCGTCGTTTCTCTTAAATTTTCCCCCGGCTTAAAAGCTCTCCCATTAAAGCGGTAAGGGTCTCTATATCCATTTCGCCTGAAATTTCCTTGAGCGTTTCGCGCAGATCTTCCCAATCTTCATCTTCCAGGCTCATGGTCTCATCATCAAACTCGCCGGTAAAAAAGGCCGCAATGGCGCCTAACTTCTGAAGGGAAGATCCTCCGCCGGGTTTCCCCGGGCCGCCGAATCGTTCTATGCGTCCCAGGGCGCGGTCAAAAAGTTCTCCGGCTGTCCGCGCGCCGGTCAGGGGGGCTACAAGGGCGGCGAAATCCCCGGAAACCCGGGCAAGCTGTTTCTTGTCGGGAACAGGGCCGGCTTCGAGGCGGCTGAGGCGGGAAAAAAAACGATCGATGGGACGCATAAAACCTTATACTACGAAACACGCGGAACCGCAAGAAAGGGCGGGAGCTACTTTTTCGCCGCAGCCTGGGGGCGCGCGTCAACCGCGTTCAACATGGCCGAAAGCCTGTCTCGCTCAATCAAATCAATCAGCCTTGCCTCGGTGTAGCGCTTTGCTTCTTCTGTATAGGTGCCGACGGTAACGCAGATGCCTTTTCCGGCCTTTACCTCTTTAAGGTGGGAGTGAAAATCCCGCACAATAAGTTCGCCGATGGAGCCCTGGGTTCTGATAAACCGGAACATGATCAGATCCGCCCATTTGGGAGTATCGACCTCGGCCAAAATATCCGCCCATTCACTCTTGTTTACCGATATGTTGGTAATTTTTACCTTTGCCTTCCGGAAATAGTTCATCACTATCTTGCGGCAAAGGGCAACAAAGTCCGCGGAAGGGGCCATAAGGAAAATCTGAAGGTTCTTGTTGGCATTGAGTTCCTGATATTTGCCGACAAGAACATTGACATCCTTATAATTGGAATTTTCCAGTTGTATTTGCTTAAGCAGAGGAAGAGCCTTGTCGATTGCGTTTTTTTTGAGGTAGGCGGACGCCAGCCGGTAACGCAGTTCCACAAGCACATCGGGTTTGATGTCCTGATGCCTGAGACCGATTTCAAAATCCTGAATTGCCGCTTCGTACTGGCGGGCATCGGAATTGATCGTCCCCGAAAGAAGACAGGCGCTGGGACCCATTACCGGATCAGCCCTGAGATGAGTGAAAATGCGCTGGGCCTGCTCCGTCTGATTTGCCTCGTAGTAACACTCCGCCAGGGTATAAAGGGATTCCTTGTCGTCCGGGGCAAGATCAATGGCCTTGCGGATAAAATTCATTGCCTCCCTGGGCTTTTTTATCCGGAAGAAGGCATGTCCCAGATAACGAAGCGCCGCGGAACTCTCCGGGTCTTGCTGCCTGGCCTGCTGAAGCAGATGAATCGCCTTCTCGTAGTTTTTTTTCTGGAATTCCAGGTAGCCAAGGTTGTAATTTACCTCAAAATTATCCTGCCTGATAATGCGGGCGGCGCTGAATCCCCGGTAAGCCTGATCGGGCAGGTTGAGCTTCAGCGCCGAAAGCGCAAAGCGGAGATCCACCTCAAATTCATTAATACCCGTGTTTGAAGAAGTGGCGCAAATTTCCATCAATATTTCATAATTCTTCATGGCCTTGTCCCAGGTTTCTTCCTGAAAACAAATATCCGCTATAGCGTAAAGAGCTTCCGGATCCCGTGGATTTTGGGCAAGCTTTTTGTTGGCGTCCTTTAGAACAGCGTCCCGGCCTTTGGCGCGTTTGCCGCGTCCGGTGATACTGCCCCGGGAACGGCCCATTAGCATCACAAAGGCGACGGCAACAACAGCGAGAAAAGCTATTCCGGCCACGACTGGAAGTAACATAATTTCAATTATCGGTAAAATGATCCTATTTCAAAACATAATATTTGCCGATATATATTGACAAAGGGAAATTCGCCCTCTAGAGTCAAAATAAGGAGTTGACCAATGGCATCAACTATTGGGATCAAAATTGCTAACGGGGAATTCTATTCTATCATGGAAGAAAATTCCGCCGTTAAAAAGCGGCTTATTCTTACTACCGTCCATGATAAACAGCGTAGTGTACAGATCGATCTTTATAGAAGTTTCACCCGGACTATGGCCGATGCCCAGTATATTGGCAGCCTGGTTGTTGAAAACATTAAACCCAAACCGAAAGGGGAGCCTTCTATTGAATTGGTGATTTCTTCCACGAAAAACGGAGATATTACGGCGGATGCTATTGATCTGGATACCAGCACCGGCGGAGAACATCAGATGCTCAATGTCTCCCTTAAATCCCTGGACGAAGATAACCGGGAATATGAGATTCCCGATTTTGAACTGGAGCAAAATGAGGAGCCTCCCAGCGCCCTCTATGAAGACAGCGCCGCGTCAGACAGTGAAGAAACGAAAAAATTCCCCTGGATTGTACTCATTATTATCGGCATAGCTCTTATCCTGATCGTCGCCGCCCTCTGGTTCTTTTTTCTTGGCGGCAGAAGTACTTTGCGGAGAATAACAAGCAAACCCGTCGTCGAAAGAGTTATTCCCCCGGCGCCGCCGGCAAGCCAGGCCCCGCAGCCGCCTCCGGCCCGGCAAGAGGTTCCGGCGGTTCAGCCCCCCGCTCCTCCGCCGGTGATACAGGCCCCTTCCGCGCCTCCTCCCGTTCAGCGACAGAGCGGAGGACGGGTCCGTCCGCCTGCTCCGGTTTCTTCGTATAAGGTTCCCGCAACTATTCCCCAGGAGGGCGCCCCCTACAAGATTCGCTGGGGCGATACCCTTTGGGATATTTCCGAGGCCTTTTACCGCGATCCCTGGCTCTACCACCGGATTGCCCGGTTCAACAATATCCGTAATCCGGATCTTATTATCTCGGGAACAACCATCCGGGTTCCGCCGAAAAACTGATTGGAAGGCCGGAATCCCCGCGAAGACGCTCCGGGCTCTGCGTCATTTTTGGGATTGAATTCTTTTCTTGTTGTCCTTTTCCTGTTTTTCGGTTTTGTTTTCTGCGCGGCCGGCCCGCAGCCTGATTTTTACCGGGGCCTGCTTAGCGCGGCGGAATCGGCATCCGCTACAGCGGACTCCGCCGAAACTGCCGCCCGGCCAACCGGGGCCGGGGCTTATTTTGAAAAGGCCCTGGGCAGTTCCAATCCCTATGTCAGAAAGGCCGCGGCCGAAGAGCTTCTCAAGCTTCTGTACCGGGGAGAGGCGGTCTCCCCAAGGGTATACGCCCGCCTGAAACGGGAAGCGCCTCCGTCCTGGGCTGCCGCCTTCGATGTTCTTGCCGCCCCGCCGGAAGAGACGCGGGAAAGGGCCCTGGCTTTTCTGCTGGGGCCGCCGGCCGGCGCCCGGACAGAAAACGGCGTCCGGATAACAGGAAGCGCGGGCGGGGATCCTTTCCCCGGCGAAGCGGCTCTCTATGTCCTGCGCGAATGCCGGGAACGCGGCCCCGGCCTTTTCAGCCCCGCCGAATCGGCGGCCCTGGACGGATACATCGCCGCGTCCCGTTCCCGTTACGCGGAAGCCCTGGAATCTTTCCGGGTCTGTCTGGCCGCCGGCCCCGCGCTGTTTTTTCAATACCCAAATTTATTGAACGATCTGGGAAGGTGCTTCCAGTACACAGACTCGGGTGAAGAAGGTCTCGATCTGTTTCTGGGCTGGGAAAAAGAACTTGCGGAAAATCCCGGAAAGATTCCCGGGGAAACTTCTCCGGAAGCTCCTTCCCTGTTTTCCGCGGAGGGGCGCTTTGCCGCGGAGGTTTCAAACATCCGGTTCCGTCTTCTTTTTTTCGCGGCGCGTATGGCCCGGCAGCGGGGCCGCCTTGACCGGGGGATAGAGCTTTTTACCCGGGCCCGGCCCTTTGCCCCCGACCCGGTTCAGGAAGACGCCTGCATCTGGTACATCCTCGATTCAACGCTGACCCGAAGCCCCGGCAGGGCTGCTCAACAGGCCGCCCTTTATATTCCCCAATGGAACAACGATCTCTATTTTTCCGATATCCTGGACAATCTTGCCCGCCTCCTTACCGCGGGGCGGCAGTGGGGCGATCTTGTACGGATTTTCGCGCTGATTAAAAATCGTTCCGACGGGGCATCGACAGCGAAATACGCCTACATCATCGGCCGGGCTTTGGAGGAAGGTTTTCTCTCACCGGAGGAAAGCGCCGGGGCCCGTGCCGCGGCCGGGACGGAAGGCGGGGCCGATTCGCCGGCCGCCGCTTTTCTGCGCGCCGCCCGCGAAGCGGAAAAATCTGCCCTTTACTACCACGCCCTGAGCGCCGCCGCCCTGGGGGAGCCTTTTCCGGAGCTGCCGGAAGCCGGCAAAGCCCCGGCCGGGGACAGGGCCAGCGCGGCTTCCGGTTCGGGTAGGGAAAAACCGGCCCTGCGGTTTCTTCTGGACTTTTTCAGGTATGGCGCGGCCGGCTTTGCGGAACCCTATATCAGGGCACTGGAAGATGAATTGACCGGGGAAGATCTGCGGGTTCTGGCGGAATCTCTTGCCGGGGCAGGTTTGTATGCCGAATCAATCCGGCTTATTTCTTCTTATTTGGAAAGGGATGATATCGAACCCGGACGGCGGGATCTGGAACTTTACTATCCGCGGCCCTTCCGGGAAACGGTTGAAAAGTACGCGAAGGAAACCGGACTTGCCCCGGAACTGCTTTTCGGCCTTATCCGCACGGAAAGCGCCTTCCAAAGCGGCATTGTTTCGCGGGCGGGCGCGGTGGGCCTGACCCAGCTTATGCCCGCCACGGCGGAGGAGACGGCCGGACGCATTCGAAGAAACTCTCCCGACAGGGGCGCGGGGCTGAGCGCCGGTGAAGAAGGGAACCTCAACCTGTTTGACCCGGAGACAAACATCCGCATCGGCGCGGTCTACCTTGGCTACCTAATCGACCGCATGGAAAGCCCCCTTCTGGCCCTGCTTGCCTATAACGGCGGCATGAACCGGGTCAGGCGCTGGCGCGAAGCGGACAGGCAGGCCGCCGGCAGGGGAATGGAACTTCCCGGCGATCTTTTCCTGGAAACCATTGAATATCCCGAAACCCGGAATTATGGAAGAAAAGTTCTGGCCGCGGCCCTCCTCTACGGCTGCCTGTATTATGATTTGAGTTTAGCCGGGTCTTTTGCCGATATATATAGATAATGGATACGGATCTCAAATTCCGCGCCGCCGGTATTGCGCTGGCGGTACTGTTGGGCATAATCACCCTGTTCCTTGGCTTTTCCGTCGCGGAAGCCCTTTTTGGCTTTGGAATTTTTCCTCCTTCGCCCGGTGATTTTTTTGCCCGATCCTACGGAGTCCTCGCTTTTCTTATTCCGGTTTTTCTTGGCTACGCCGCGTTCATTCTGGCAGATCCGAAATGGCGGCCGGATCGTATCTTTGTCCTCAGCGCGGGCGTCTTTCCCTTTTTAACCCTGGCCCTGGGCTTTGCCTTTATCCGCGATTTTGAAACCCGCTCAAAACAGTTTGCCTTTCTTGATTTTGCCGGCAAAACGGGATTCAGCTTTGTCATTGTTCTTATTACGGTTCTTGAAGTCCTTGCGCTCTATTCCCTGAAGAACGCTCTTTTCTTTTCGGGCCTTTACGGAACGGGAGCGGGGTTCCGCCGGAGCGGCGGTTATAAGGGCAGGGCGGGAACTTTACTTATCCCCCCGCCGGAAAAGGAACCGGAGGCCGCGGCAGGAACCGGGGGTAACGAAAGCGGGGCCGTGAAGTATAACGCCGGAACAACCTTATTCATACCCGCGCCGGACAGCGTTGCAACGGACAGCGCTGCGGCGGACGAGGCCATGACGGACGAGGTCCCGGCAGACAAAGCTGATGAAGAAGAAGCGGAGCTTGTCGAAGAAGTTGAACCCTTTGTTGAAACCGGGAACACCGAACCCCTCGAAGACGACGTTGAACGGGCCCTGAAGGAAGCGGAAGCCGCGGCCCTGGAACACGAGGAACGGGAACGCCGGAAAAAATCCGCCTTTCCTTCGCCAAAGGTCCTCCGTTCATGGAAGATACCCCTGGATATTCTCAACGAGTACCCCGACGGCGAATACTGGATCATCGATCAGGCGACAAGAGACGCCGCGGTAACCCTTAAGGGAACCCTTGAGGAATTCAAGATACAGGCGGAAGTGACGGGAATCCGAAAGGGGCCGGTCATTACCATGTTCGAGATACTCCCCGCGCCGGGGGTAAAGCTTTCCAGAATCGTCAACCTCCAGGACAACATAGCCCTGCGCCTGGCCGCTTCCTCAGTCCGCATCGTCGCTCCCATTCCGGGCAAGCACGCGGTAGGCATTGAGGTGCCCAACGCAAAACGAAACATTGTCTCTTTTCGGGAGATTATCGAGGGGGAACAGCGGCGGGAAGGGAAAAAGCTTGAAATCCCGGTGGTACTGGGCAAGGATATCACCGGCGAGGCAGTCACCGTGGATTTGGTGCAGACCCCCCACCTGCTCATCGCGGGAGCAACCGGCTCGGGAAAATCGGTCTGCGTCAACGCCATGATCCTTTCGATTCTCTACCAGCGGCATCCGGCGGAGTGCCGGCTCATGCTTATCGATCCCAAAATTGTGGAACTCAAGCTTTACAATGACATACCTCATCTGCTTACCCCGGTCATCACCGAACCGAAGAAAGCTTTTCAGGCATTGCAGTACTGTATCTACGAAATGGAGCGGCGTTACGCATGCCTGGACTCTATGGGCGTGCGGGACATACGCAGCTACAACAAACGCATAGCCGAAAAGAATATCGCCCAGGAGCACATGTCCTACATCGTAGTGGTAATCGACGAGTTTGCCGATCTTATGGCAACCACCGGCAAGGAGCTTGAATCCACCGTAGCCCGGTTATGCGCCATGAGCCGCGCCGTGGGCATTCATTTGGTACTGGCCACCCAGCGGCCTTCGATTGACGTGATCACCGGCCTTATCAAGGCCAATATCCCCAGCCGAATCGCCTTCATGGTTGCCAGCAAGACGGACAGCCGGATCATCATCGACATGGTGGGCGCGGAGAAGCTGCTGGGCAAGGGCGATATGCTCTACGCCGGCGTGGTCGATCCCTTCCCCATCCGCATGCAGGGAGCCTTTGTTTCCGAAGAAGAAGTGGAAGCCGTGGTCGCTCACGTCAAAACCCTGGGCAAACCCGACTACATTGACGATGAAATTTTCTACGACGACGAAGACGACGAGCTTTCCCCTTCCCTTTTCTCCGAAGGCAGCGATCCCCTCTACGACAAAGCGCTGGAGATTGTGGTTCAGCAGGGCAAGGCCAGCGCCAGCTATATACCGCGGCGGCTCAAGATCGGCTACAACCGCGCGGCCCGGCTTGTTGAGGAAATGGAAGCGAAAGGCGTCGTCGGGCCCGCCCAAGGCTCAAAGCCAAGAGAGCTTTTACATGGAATATAGAGTACCCCGTTAAATTCTCCTAAAAGCAGCATGCTTTGAAGAAAAAATTCACCACGAAGTCGAAGAAGGTAAAAAAGGTGCCGGGCACTGAATTCGGCAAATAGCAGTAGCAAAGAGAAGAATATTAAACCACGGAGATACACGGAGTTTTTGGAACAAATCCTTTCTTAACTCCGTGTCCTCCGTGGTTATTTCTTCTCTCTTTACTTCGACTTATTTGACTTCGCGGTTATTTATATTTCTTTGTGTTTAGTCATTACAAGGCAGCACCCGTTCAGGAATTCTCAGTTTAAAAAACAGTAAAGAAAATTTACCACAAACCACACGAAAAACACGAACTTGTGTACTGTAATCCCTGGTTCGTTCGTGGTTCATACAAGAAAAGACCTTATACCCCGCAGCGCGCCGCTCGGATTAAAACCCTCGCGCCTTTGTTCAGTACTGCGACCTTTATTGTGCGCTGGGCGCAGTCAACTTCTCTCAACAACGCCCCTTAATAGGGCGCTTTTATTTCGCCCCCCTTGGCTTTGCCTGCCCGGTGACTTCTTTATCTACAAAAAAACACTCAAGGTAATAGATTCTACCTCTTGCACCACGAATGAAACACATGACTTCTCCCCGCGGGGGAATATCCTGCTTTCGTTTGTATCGCTGGGGTATGAAATATTGCCTTGAATGTATTTTGTAAACCATGTTATACTAATCCATTCAATTTCTATGGAGGCTTGTATGAAAACAAATTCTCTAAAAAAAAAGAACATTCTACC
>JAISAK010000286.1 GCA_031266695.1 Treponema sp. | reverse complement strand
GCGCTACTCAGGCTAAAGCCCTCGTGCCTTTGTTCGGTGCGGCAGCCGTTATCGGGCGCCGGGCGCGGTCACTCTTGTTGGCTAAACAACCCCTGCCGGGGTTGCGTTTATCGCGCCCCTCGGTAGTACACCCGTACCTGCTTGTAGAGACCTTCGCCTTCGCTTTTGGTTTCCACATCGGCAATGTCGTTCAGGGTTGTATGAATAAGGCGGCGGTCAAAGGGATTCATCGGCTCAAGCAGAACGGAACCGCGGTTCTCGCGAACCCGATCGGCAACGGTATAAGCCAGACGGACAAGGGATTCTTCGCGGCGGATGCGGTAGTTTTCGCTGTCAAGGATGATCCGTATGTCGTCACGGCCCTGTCTGCCCGCATAGATGTTTACAAGGAGCTGCAGGGCGTCAAGATTCTTGCCCTTCTTTCCGATTAAAATCGAAGAATACTCGGAATCGATTTTAAGGCCGATCTTGTGTTCTTCCCGGAAAAGCACCGAAACCTTGCCGCTGTAGCCCATATGCTCAACAAGACCCGCAACAAAATCAAGCATCTTTTGCTCGAATTCGTTCTTTGCCTCGGGATCGCCAAAAACCGGTTGACTGTAGGATTCCTGCCTGCCCTCGTCGGCTTCGGGGGCGGAACCGGTATGGGAAGCCGAAACAGGCTTGTCGGTATGCACCCCGATCCTCACAAAGCCTTTCTTGAACAAACTCTGCCGCTGGGTTTCAAGAATTTCAACATCAAAATCGTCTTTTTCAAGGCCAAGCTCATCCGCCGCGCGGTCAATAGCCTCTTTTTCGGTGCGGCCTTCAAATTCGTAAATCATAACTATATCTCCATAGATTTGGGTTTGTTAAAATTGCAATTTTGAAAATCACCTCTTTTTTTTCTTTTTCGGTGCAATCACCGGTTCGGGATTTACCACTCCCTGGGCAGCCTTCTTGGACGCCAGATATTTATTTATTCCCACCTGCTGCACCATGGTAAGGATATTGGAGAAAATCCAGTATATGAGCAGCCCCGAAGGCACATCGTAGAGGATGAAGAAGAACATAACGGGCATCACGTAGAGCATCATCTTCATCTGGGTGTTACCCTTCTGATCCGGAGTCTGCGTTACCTTTCCGTAGAGAAGCTGGGAGCCTACATAGACAAAGGGTAAAAGCCTGAGCGCGTTCCACCCAAGGAAGGGCAGCCTGAAGTTGTTCGGAAAATTCCAAATCGATTCGGGGAGGGAAAGATCGGGAATCCATTTGGGGATAAACATGGCGCCCCGCAGATCAAAGTGATTGTTGAAAAGGTTATACATGGCGAAAAAAATCGGAATTTGCAGAAGCATGGGAAGGCAGCCCGAAAGAGGATTGTAGCCTTCCTTCTTGTAAAACCCCGACATTTCGGCGTTCATTTTTTGGGGGTTATCCTTGTATTTATCCTGTAATTCCTTGATCTTGGGCGAAAGGGCCTGCATGCGCATGGTTGCCTCGGAACTTTTCTTGGTAAGGGGGAAGAAAACAATCTTCACAAACAGGGTAAGCAGAATAATCGCTATGCCGTAATTGGGAATAAGGTTATAGAAAAAGAGGAGTACCCACTTAAGCGCCTTTTCCAGGGGACTCAGGAATCCCCGTGAATTACCCGCGTCAATAAGCTGCGTATCCTTCAGGCCGAAGGCGTTGTTCCCGTTGTTATACGCAACCAAAACGTCCTGGGTCTTTGGCCCAAGGTAGAAACGATAGGTGTCTTCCGCCCGCGGGGTATTCAGGGCGGGACGGATAATGTAAAGCCGGGAAGCCGCGGGAAGCCCCGGCTCCGGTTTTGTCGAATAAACAAGATCATACTGGGCAAGATAGGGAACGGCGACAAAGGTAAAGTACTTGCCGGAAATCGCCGCCCAGGACGGCCGGGTACTGATAATATTGGGATTGGAGTCGTTGACCTTTTCCATCCTGCGCTTGCCGTTGGTATAGGTAATATACTGCCGGTAATCGTAACGGTTATCGAGCTTTTCAAACCGGGGCCCAATCTGGGGGCCGAAGGCAAGAGTGTAGGCAATACCATTCATGCCGGAAGAGCTTCCCGGCGCAAAGTTAAACCCGGGAACGGAATAGCCGCCGTCCAGCGTGATGGTCAGCTCGAACATATAATCGTTGGGCTTGAAGTCGTAGCGCTTGATCAGGCGGAAACGGCCCGGAGCCCCGGTTCCTCCGTTAGCCGCTACCCCTCCCCTTGCGGGGATTGTGAAATCCCGAAAGAACTCCACCGAATACGGGGAAAGCTGCCTTGCGTAAAAAAAGGAAGTAAGGGGCTGGACATTCTGACTGCCGAAGGCCAGGGAAAAGGCGCGGGCTTCGCTGTCCCCGGAAAGGACCATCTCTACAAGGTCTTCTTTATCGCTGTGCTCCTTCAGCTTATACGAGACAACGTCGCCGCCTGAGTTGGAAAGCACCACCCGCAGGATATCCGTGTCTATCGTAATCCACTGTTCCGACTGCGGCCCCGGGTCGGACGCTTCTTCGTCTGCCCCGGCGGCGCTTCCCGCAACCGCGCTTTCCACAGCCGCACTTTCCGCGATCACCGCGGCCGGGCCGTTGTCCGCGGCCGTTACCGGCGCAAGCTGCTCCTGAACCGGAGTCTGCGCGGGCGCCCCGGCAACCGCGGAACCCTGCGGAGCCTCGACAGGGTCAAGGGGTTTCGGCGGAGAGAGAACTCCCTGAACAAGGTAAAATCCTATCAAGACCACCACGGAGAGCACAACCGCCAATAATGTATTCTTTTCCATTTATACTCCAAAATATCCCGTCCGCCGCCGGACAGGTTGATTGCTATAACAGACCCTATTTAACCGGATCATAGCCGCCCGGATGAAACGGATGACAGCGCAGAATCCGCCTCAGGGCAAGAAATCCGCCCCGAAAAATTCCGTATTTCTCAATTGCCTCGCAGGCATAGACGGAACAACTGGGGTAATACCTGCAGGCGGAAGGAAAATGGGGAGATATCGCTTTCTGATAAAAACGAATCAATAGGAGCGCTGCTTTTCGTATGTATACCATCACTCAGTATCTTAAAGCTTACGGACTACCGCGGCTTCACAGACCTCAATAATCCGGCTTTGACAAGAAGGAATCGCAGCTGTCCCGCCCGGAGTTCCTGCCCGTTTTTCCGCAGACTCCCCGTGATTTTTACCTGCCCCCGGACTTCCGGCCCGCGAAGGGCGCCTTTCTTTGCGGCGCCCGCAGGATCGGCAGCATCGGGATAAACCAGCAAAATCAGATCAAAACCGCCTAAAAGCTGCGGCCGCAAATGCCGGTACGCTTCCCGAAAAAGACGCCGGGTCCGGTTCCGTTCAACCGCGTTCCCGAATTTCCGGGAAAGGGTAAAACAAACCCGGTTATAAGGCAGGTTGTTTTTCCGGACAAAAAATTTAGCGCCCCGGCAGCCGAAGCTCTTTCCCCGGCTGAAAACAGCCTTTATCTCATTCCTTCCCTTTAAACGCTCCCTCCGCCTGAACCGGAATCCTCCGCCGGGAGTTTGTTGCACTTCGTACATAAAACCCCGGCCGTCTCCGGGCGGACTTTCCCGCCGGAAGGAGTCTGCCCCTCCTCCAGGGGCTGTCTTTTCGCTAATAAGGCTTCTTCTCGTCCGAAATAGAGAGCTTAATCCGGCCCTTCGCCCTGCGGCGTTTAAGTACCAGCCTTCCACCCCGGGTTTTCATCCGGGCCCGGAATCCAAAATTACGATTCCTCTTAACTTTACTGGGTTGATAAGTCCGTTTCATGGGATTTACTCCTGTATATATAAAGGTTCATGAAAGCACATTAAAACCGCAAAACTCCGCGGCAAAATCCGCAAACCCGGAATTTCCGGGAATTCAAATTATAAAACTTTTCGAGGGGCTTGTGCAAGTCCTTTGATCTTTTCCTGACTTTTTTGGTATACTAAGGTAATTAAAAACAAAAAGGTTATTTAAAAATCATGAGCAAATTCTCTTTTTCCTTTGCTGCTGTTTCGTTGACGGTTCTTTCCATGATAATTATGGCAGGATGTAAAAATTCATTACTTCCCTATCCCGGATCGGAGAAAAATTCGGCGAGTGGTTTACAAACCCCACAGCCCCCGCAGGGTTCACAGATCCCGCAAAATCCGCAGGGGCCCACCTGGTACGTTTCCGCGGGGGGGAATAATTCCGGCGGCGGGGCCGATTCTTCAAAGCCCCTGGCTACAGTACAGGCGGCCCTGGACAAAATAAAATCCGAATACCGGGGCGGGAAATGGCCCGCCGGCAAAAGCGCCGTCATTGTTGTCAGCGGCACCGTAACCGGTTCCGGTTCCTTCAAGTCCAACCAGGCCATGGTCGATATTTCGGGGGCCGGTAACTATCCGCCTGTTATTCTGATGGGTGATCCCGTCAAGGGCGGAGTACTAAACGCCAACCGGAACAGGAACGACGAAGGCCGGGTACTGTATATCGGGAACAATACGGTTACCCTGGGCGATAACCTGACCCTCACCGGGGGATACACCCTATGGGGAGGCGCGGTGTGCGTAGGTACGCACGGCAAAGACTCCAAAGGGGAGTTTATCATGGCGGGGGGAGAAATCAGCGGCAATACCGCCTCTCTGGGCGGCGGCGTTTTGATCTATAAAGGCAAAATGACCATGACCGGAGGGGAGATAAAAATCAACACCACCAGCAAAAGCTACGGTAACGTGATGGGGACAGGGGGAGGCGTATTTGTGGGCGAAGGCACTGCCTTTACCATGTCCGGGGGAACCATCAGCGGCAACGGCGGAGCCGAGACCGACAAGGGCGGCGGCGTGGCGATAAACGGGGACGGCCTCTTTACCATGACCGGCGGGGACATCCTCAACAACACTTCGACCGAACACGGCGGCGGGGTTCATATATCGCCCCTCGGCAAGTTTGCCATGTCCGGCGGAACCGTAAACGGCAACACCAGCGCCGCAAGCGGCGGCGTTAACGTATCCTCCTACGGCGCGGTCTTCGACCATACGGGCGGAACCATAAGCGGCAACACGCCGAATAATTAAACCGAAAGCCGGCTGTCTGTAAAGCGGCCGGCTTTGCGGAGGCTAATCGTTCAAACCCGCATCATGAGGTATGCGGAAGCGCTATTCTTCCGTCTCCTCCGCGACAAACTCCTCTTCCTTTTCCGTTTCCGAAGCGGCGGCAGCTTCGATTTTACGCCGCTCAAGAATTTCCTGCATGTAAATATCCAAATCCTGGCTTTCCTCGTCAAAAAGCTTGATTTCCCGGTAGCGTTTCATGCCGGTACCCGCGGGTATTGGGTGTCCGATGATAATGTTTTCCTTAAGACCCCGCAGGTAATCGGTGGATCCGGCGATGGCCGCGTTGGTAAGCACCCGGGTAGTTTCCTGGAAGCTTGCGGCCGAGAGGAAGGAATCAATGTTAAGCGAAGCCTTGGTGGTTCCCAGGAACATGGGCTGGGCAATAGCAGGCTGTCCGCCTTCCGCCATGACCCTGTTGTTCTCCTCGTGGAAACGGTACTTGTCCACCATCTGCCCATAGATAAACTTGGTATCGCCCACAAAACGGATTTCAACCTTGCGCATCATCTGCCTTATGATAACGCCGATATGCTTATCGTTAATCGACACGCCCTGCAGGCGGTAAACCTGCTGTATCTCGTCCATAAGGTAACGCTGCAACTGGCTTTCACCCAGAATGTGCAGAACATCGTGCGGATTGACGGCGCCCAGACAGAGCGCCTCGCCGGCTTCCACGGTGTCCCCGTCGCGGACAAGGAGCCGTTTTGTCATGGGTATAAGGTGCTTGTATTCCTTGCCGAAGGCGTCCTCTACGGCAACGACCCGCTTGCCTTTGATAATGCCCCGGAAATACACGATTCCGGAAACCTGGGCAAGAACGGCGGGGTTCTTGGGTTTGCGGGCCTCAAAAAGCTCGTTGACCCGGGGAAGGCCCGAGGTAATGTCCATTGCCTTGGCCGATTCCTTCAGGGTTTTGGCTATGGTACGCCCGGCGTTGATTTTCTCCCCTTCGTCAACCTGAATATAGGCGCCGCCGGGAAGGAAGTAGGAAACAAGCTCATTGTCGTTATCGTCGACAATGTATATCCTGGGTTGTTTGCTTTCAAGCTGGAATTCGGTTATTCGCTTTTCGGTATTCCCCGTCTCTTCGTCGATTTCTTCTTTGAGGGTGGTTCCGGGAATAATATCCTCGTACCTTACCGTACCGGAAGCTTCGGCGATGATCGGGTCGGAGAAGGGGTCGAAGGTGGCTATGGTTTTTTCCGCTTCCACCACATCGCCCTTCTTTACAAGAAAATCGGAGCCGTTGCGAATTTCAATCTTCTGCTCCTGCCCGATAAGGTACAGCTTATCGTTAAGAACCATAGCATAGGCAATTTCCGGCGAAAGAACATCCTTTCCCCCGCGCTTGATGATAGCCTCGCCCCGGATAATCCGCTTTCCGTCCTCAACAAGGAGCGTATCCTTCGAATCAAGCTTGTAGTCCTTCATTACCTTGTTGACCACTACATAGCCCTTGCGGGTAAAGAGCCACCGGGTTCCGCCTGACCCGTGGCTGTCCGCAAGTTCCACATGGGCCCCTGTGACTTCCCGGATATACACCGGGTATTTAAGAAAGGTTCTGTTTTCCTCGCTTATCCTGGTAGCGACGCCGCCGATATGGAAGGTCCGCATGGTAAGCTGGGTACCGGGCTGCCCGATGGACTGGGCGGCAATGGTTCCAACCGCCTCGCCTATATCGACGGAACGATTGGTGGCAAGGTTGCGGCCGTAACACTTCCGGCATACGCCGTGCTTGGCCTCGCAGGTAAGCACCGTCCTGATGCGCACGGATTCGACTCCCGCGGCCTCGATGACGGCGGCGATTTCTTCGGTAATTTCCTCATTTACGTCTATGATAAGCTCCCCGGTAATGGGGTGCTTAACCCGTTCAAGGGTGTAGCGGCCTACAATACGATCCTTCAGGGCTTCGATAATATCCTCACCATCCTTGATCGCCGAATATTCAATGCCGTTGATCGTTCCGCAGTCGTCCTCGTTGACCACCACATCCTG
>JAISAK010000260.1 GCA_031266695.1 Treponema sp. | reverse complement strand
CATGCTTTTCTTATGGCATAGCCGGACAGCACATGACCACCGCCATAGGCGGTGGCTTTTTAAGTCTCAGTAAAGGTCGCAGTACTGAACAAAGGCAGGCGGTCTTTAGGCCGCCGTGCGCGCCAGCGCTCAACAAATATGCAAAGGCAGTGACTAATGTGCGAGGGTTTTAACCCGAGCAGCGCGCCGCGGAGTGGATAAAAGCGCCGGCAAAAAAGAAAGTATGTTATGCGCAATATAAACAAATTTTTCTCAAAGATTACGGAAAATTATTAGAGTTGTTCAATAACTTCAGTTATTAAACAACTTCCGCTGAAAAATAACAGATTTGGTGGATTTCTGCAAGAAATCCACCAAATCTGCGAGACTTGTGTCGGACTTCAGTCCGCGACAACCAACCGGGTTGTTGAACAAGTCCATTGACAAACATTATGCCATATATTAGGATAAGCTAACAATAAGTTGTTTACAGGAGGAGGAAGCATTATGGCTAATGATTTTATGGAGAAAAACGGTGTTTTGCAAGAAACTGTCGCAAATACGATGCTGATACCTCTTTGGGGCCGGGCTTTTGCAAGTAAGCTTAATCCGCAAATTCTTGACGACAGTGAGGCGATAAAAATAATCAATTCGCTTAATTATGATTTTTCGGAAATGGAGAAAAATTTTGGTGAGTTTGGCGGGATTTGTTATATAATCCGTGCGCGTGTTCTTGATGATATTATAAAAAAATTCATAAGAGAATATCCAAATGCAAGTATTGTAAATATCGGTTCAGGGCTTGATACAACTTTTTCCCGGATAGATAATGGCAGTATCCATTGGTACAACCTTGATTTACCGGAAGCAATAGAATTCAGAAAAACCTTAATTCCGGACTCGGAAAGAAATAGTGCTATTCCAATATCAGTCTTTGATTTTACCTGGTTTGAAAAAATAAAATTTGAGTCTGAAAAAAGTATTCTGTTTATCGCGGCAGGGGTATTTTATTATTTCAAAGAGAATGAAGTAAAAGAATTGTTTTGTGCTATGGGCGAACGTTTTCCCAACGGTATGCTTATATTCGATGCGGAATCAAAATCCGCTGTAAAAAAATCAAACTCTATGGTGCGTAAAGCGGGTAACAAAGGTGCCCGGATGTTTTTTTATGTTAATAATCCGGATAAATTTGAGCAATGGTCAAAGAAAATAAAATTAATTGATGTTTTACCATTCTTTAAATCAATTCAAAAAAATAAAAAATGGAAACTTTCAACACGGATACTTATGGTATTATGTGATGTTTTTAAAATGACGAAATTCATTGTTTTACAATTTAAATAAGTATTGAGTATAATCAACAACCGCGCGGCAGAGCCACGCGGTTGTTGTTCTCATAAGGTAGTTGTATTCGGGTTTAATACCCTTATAACCGCGGCAGAGCCGCGGGGTATCAAACCCTCAACACGAATGAAGAGCCGCGAAAAAGAATACATGTCCGACTCCTGGCGCTAAATTACCGTATCGTATATAGTATGTGTATGGAACTTGAACGCCGGCTGTCGGAATTTTTCACCAGCGAAACCGCGTCCGAAGCGGGGTATATCGGGGACGACGCGGAGGCCGCGCCGGCCGGCTTGCCCGCGGACCCGGCAGTAACCGGCCTTGAGTACGATTCCCGGAAAGTAAAACCCGGAAACCTTTATTTCGCCCTGCCGGGGCTCCATACGGACGGACACCGCTACATCGGCGACGCCGTAAAAAAAGGCGCGGCGGTTATCGTGCACGAGGCGGATCCCGGCGAAAAGGCCGAAGGCCCCGCGTACCGGCGGGTAAAAAACTCCCGTTACGCTATGGCGCCGGTCTCCGCCGCTTTTTACAATTACCCTTCCCGGCGGCTCCTTGTAACCGGCGTTACCGGAACCGAGGGAAAGAGTACCACGGTTTTCCTTATCTGGCAGCTGCTGCGTTTCCTGGGGAAAAAGGCCGGCTTCTTTTCCACCGTTCAATACAGTACCGGCGGGGAAGCGGAGTGGAACCCGGAACACCAGACCACGCCGGAAGCGCCGGTGGTACAGGGCCTTCTTTGGAAAATGGCGGAGAACGGCGCGGAGTACGCCGTCGTCGAGGCAAGTTCCCACGGCCTGTCGGAACGGACGAACCGCCTGGGGGACGTCGATTTTGACGCCGCGGTTTTCACCAATGTAACCCACGAGCATCTGGAATTTCACGGAACCTGGGAGCGGTACCGCAGCGACAAGGCAAATCTGTTCCGCGCCCTGGACAGGAAGCGCGTCAAAACCTTTGACTCAGGCAGGCGGATCCCCGAACCCTTCGGCGTGATCAACCTTGACGATCCCAGCGCCGCTTATTTCGCGGAGGCGGCAAAACGGCGGGCCTTCACGTACAGCGTCCGGGGAAAGGAGGCGGATCTTTCGGTTCGCTCCATTGAAAGCGGCGCCTTTGGCAACTGGTACGAGGTGTTTACCCCGGCGGATTCCGGTTCCCTTGACATACGGGATCAGCTTCCCGGCGCCTTTAACGCGGGAAACGTTCTTGCGGCGCTCCTCGCGGTTCACGGGCTTACCGGAAAACCTTTGCGCGAAATAGCGCCGCTGGCGGCGCGGCTTAAACCGGTCAGGGGACGGATGACTTCCGTCAACAGGGGGCAGCCCTTTGAGGTGCTTGTGGATTACGCCCATACACCTTCTTCTTTTTTGGCCCTCTTCCCGTCCTTAAGGGATCGAATCAAGAAAACCGGGGGCCGGATTATCAGCCTTTTCGGATCCGCCGGGGAGCGGGACACCCAAAAAAGAAGCCGGCAGGGGCGCATCGCCGCGGACTACTCGGACATTCTGATCCTGGCCGACGAGGACCCGCGCGGCGAAAATCCCCGGGATATTCTGGAGGAAATCGCGGCGGGGGCGCCGGAGCGGAAACGCGGCGAAGACCTGTTCCTTATACCCGGCCGGCCGGAAGCGATACGGAAGGCCTTCTCCCTTGCGCGGCCCGGCGACCTGGTACTCCTTCTGGGAAAGGGACATGAGAATTCAATTATCTACGCTGAAAAAACCATCGCCTACGACGAGATTCGGGAAGCGGAAAAAGCCCTGGAAGAAAGGGAGTTTTAAAACCGGGTTTTGTTCCTCTCCGCGAAGCCGGCGATATTCTGAAATTTCATAACGGAACCGTCGTCCAGCAGGGCCCGGCCGGAAAAGAAACCGCAGACCTGGCGCCTTGTTGACGAATAAAAAAGCAGCCTGCTCCTTTCTATCCTTTCCTGATGCGGCGTAAAGGTCATCTCAAGGCGGTTGTCGTTGCTGGTAAAATGCCAGGGCAAAAGCCAGTTTGACGGGGGAATATTAAAAGTTACCTGATCGAGCTTATGTATCTTTCCGTCGACAAAAAAGGCGTTTTCCGTGCCCGCCGAAGAATCCGCCGAACCGTAGCCGACGCTGAATCCCACGAGTCTCTTTTCCGACAAGCCGCAGGAAGAAGCCCAATACCGGACATCCTTGCGGGGACGGACGCCCCGGTTCCAGTCAAAGATCCCCCAGGCGTTCCCCTTGGTAAAGATCAGCCCCGCCGTGCCAAACTGGATGACTCCCTCGACGGTATACCAGGGTGAACGGCGGCTGTAGCGAAAGGCGTTTTTTTCGCCGCGCCAGGGAAGATTCGTTACCAGCGATTCCACCGCCGGCGGCTCGGACAGGACAAGTTCCCCCCGGAGACTCCGGTGATGGCCGAATTTCGGGATATCCGCCCTTATTATTCTGACCCCTCCCCCCATAGGGATAAAGTCCAGGCTTGCCTTCTTGCGGCGGTAATGTATGGGGCCCGTCTCGCTCCCGGTAGGCATTTCGTAGGAACCGAGGGGGAGCAGGGTCTGAAATATCTGGGTGGAACGTTTTCTGTCCTTGAGGGAAATTATGGAGATTCCCAGGTAACCCAAAAAGCCGTCGTCCCGTACTTCAAAAATCACAAGATGGGTTGGGGAGAAAACAATATACCTGTCGGATTCGGAGAACCTTCGCCGGGAGGCCCATACCAAAGCGGGATCGTAAAAAAAACCGGGCTGCCGGGACCAGCCGAAATTCTGCAGCAGGCCCGATCCGTCAAACACCGAAATCGGCGTTACGATTTCATTTTGCGGCATCGCTTTCCGGCGGTTTCGGATTTATCAGAAGGCCGCCGCCCAGGAAAAAAAATCCGAGACTTAAGGGGAAGTATCCGTAATTCCGCAGAATCTCCGCCGTTCTGTCGTCGAGACCGCCGGAGTGATAAGAGCTTATGGTCTGCATCACAATTCCGCCCAGCGTAAGGATACCGCCCGTAAGGATAAAGGAATTCTTAACCTTGCTGGCCCCAAAGAAACCGTAATCCGGATTGCGGTATCGGATCACCGTTTTTTCATCAGGCCCGTCTTCCGCCGGAGCCGCGTCCGCCGGCGGCGGCGGGACGGCGGGGGACGCTTCCCGGTCCGCGGAATCATAGCGGCTAACGGGGGGAGGCGGGGCGGAAAGCTCGGGTACCCCTATTGAAAGGAGCGGGCCCCCGTCCGAAAAGTTATGCCGATTCCAGTAATCGACGATTGTCTGTTCCAGGGGTTTGCGTTCAAGATACGAGAGGGGATTCATGGTTTCAACCGCCAGGGATTCGGGCTGGCGAAGAAGGAACCTCGGCGCGGCCGCCGGATCTTCGGGCCGCACGGAGGGTATCAGTTCCGTGGTTCCCGAAAATAAATAAACCCTGAATACCGGCTCTCCCCTGGAAAAATGGGTTTCCTCCGGGCTTACGACAAAGTCTATGCCCGCGTCGCCGCTCCGGAAAACCACTTCGGCCGTACCCGACCGGATAAATACGGCGCCGCCTTCCCCCGCCGGCCAGTATCCGGCGGTGGAAAGCCTTACGCGGCCGTAAAGAATTGAAAAAACCAGGGAACCGCTCTCCGATCCCCCTCCGCCGCAGACAAGTGAAGTATTTTCGGCTACTTTAATCCGGGTTCCGCCGGGATTGATCCGGATTTCCACAAAACTACCCGGCCCGGTTTGAATAATATCTTCCCTGTTGAGACTTAAAATTTCCCTGCCCAGCCTTTCGGGCTGGTACATTACGCGCCGCCCCCCGGAGGTATAAGCAAAATCACCGCCTTCGGCATGAAAAACCTGGATTTCCTGGGCAAAGCACAGCCCGCCCAGGAGGAACAAAAAGGCAAAACCAATAATTCTGTATTTACAGGGTTCTGTTTGCATGGTATACCCCTTCTATGTTCACTATACTACACAATTTATCGACGGGGCAAGCTTTTATTAGAGGTATAACGTGGATTATTCCGGCATGAAAATAACCGTAATGGGGCTGGGGCTGCACGGCGGCGGACTCGCGTCCGCCTCTTACCTGCTGAAACACGGCGCGGAGCTGACTATTACCGATCAGCGGGATGAAAAAATTCTCGCGCCTTCCATTGAAAAGCTTGAAGCCCTTCCGGGCCCGGACAAGCGTATCCGCTATGTTCTGGGGCGCCACGAAACGGAGGATTTTAAAAACGCCGACCTGGTAATAAAAAACCCGGGGGTGCGGCCGGATTCTCCCTACCTGCGGGCGGCCCGGCGTATTGAAACGGATATTTCGCTTTTCCTTGCCGCTTCCCCGGCCCGGCTGATCGCGGTGAGCGGTTCCAAAGGCAAATCCAGCACGGCCTCGGCCCTGTACGAAGTTCTGCGGCAGGCCGGGGAAAAGGGCCTCCTGCGGGGCAAAGCCTTTCTGGGCGGAAATATTACCGTGTCGCCCCTTACTTTTCTTGACGACCTCAAATCCGGAGACGACGTTGTGCTGGAACTTTCAAGCTGGCAGCTGGGCGACCTCAAGGACAGGGGGCTCAAGCCCAGGGCCGCGGTACTTACCGCCATTATGCCCGATCACCTTGACCGCTACGGGACTATGGAAGCCTATGTAGCCGACAAGCGGATACTCTACCGGGAACAGGACAAAAACGACGTAACCGTCGCGGGGGACGACGTGTGGGGGCGGAGCTTCCTCGGCGAGAGCGGGGGGCGTCCCCTTGTATATTCGGAGCGGCCCCTCCCCGGGGGAATCTCCGGCGGGTGGCTCGGCGGCGGGGAGGAGCCGGCCTTCGCCCGGCTTTACCCTTCTTCCGTCCCCGGCCTCAAGGACGGGGAAACCGTGGAACTGGTTCCGGCGCGGCCCCTTATCCCCGGCCGCCACCAGAAAAAAAACCTCCTTGCCGCGGGCCTGGCGCTGCTGGATCTGGGGCTTCCCGCCGATTTTATCCGGGGCGGCCTGGGGTCTTTCCCCGGCCTTGAACACCGGCTGGAATTTTTCCACGAGGCCGGGGGAATCCGTTTTTACAACGACAGCGCCGCGACGATTCCCGAAGCCGCGGCGGCCGCGCTTGAGGCTTTCTCCGGCGCCGGCCCCGTAGTGCTGGTCGCGGGGGGCGCCGACAAAAATCTTGACTTCGGCCCCCTGATCCGCGCCGCGCCGCGGGCCCGGGCGCTTGTTCTTTTGGCAGGCACGGGGAGCGATAAAATCCGCGCCCTGCTGGACGCGGAGGGCCTTGCCTACCGGGGGCCCTTTATTTCGGTTGAGGTGGCGCTTGGCGCGGCGCTTGAGGCGGCCGTTCCCGGCGGCGCGGTGCTTTTTTCGCCGGGCTGCGCCAGTTTCGGCATGTTCCTCAACGAATTTGACCGCGGCGCAAAATGGAAAGAAGCGGCGCGGCGCTTTATCCCTTAATACATTTATCCCTTAATACAGCGGAGGATCTTTTGGATTTGGAACTGCTCCGGGAGCGCGCGGAAATAATACGGCAGATCCGTTCCTTCTTTGACCGGCGGGATTATCTTGAAGTGGACACTCCCCTCCTCGCCCCGGATCTTATTCCCGAATCCTGCCTTGAGGTATTTGAAACCCGCCGCATCCTGCCGCCGGAACATTCTTCGGGGCGTCCTTCCCGGAATCAGGCGGATCCCGGAGGCGGGACGCGGACAAGGCCCCGCTGGCTGATACCCTCCCCGGAAATCTGGATGAAGAAGCTCATCGCGGCGCACCGGGTAAGCCTGTACCAAATCTGCAAATGCTTCCGCAACGGCGAATCTTCGGGCTTCCTGCACAGCCCCGAATTCACCATGCTCGAATACTACACCATGAACGCGGATTACCTCGATTCCCTCGCGCTTACCGAAGCGCTCTTTGCGGAACTCCTGCGGAGCCGCGGCGAATCTTCCTCCGTCCTCGCCCCGCCTTTCGAGCGCCTGAGCGTGGCGGAAGCCTTTGCCCGCTGGGCGGGGTTTGACCTTTTTGAAGCCGCCCGCGGAAAAGGCGGCATGGAAGCGGAAGCGCGCCGCCTCGGCATTGAACCGGTGCCCGGACTGGATAACGCCAAAATCTTCGATCTGATTTTCATCCACTCCGTGGAACCGCGGCTTCCCGGGGATCACGCAGTGGCGTTGACGGATTACCCCGCCTTTGTTCCCTGCCTGGGCAAAACCCGCGGAAAAGCCCCGGACGGGGAGGCGGAAACCGTTGAGCGCTGGGAACTCTACGCGCGCGGCGTCGAGCTGGCAAACTGCTATTCGGAAGAGACCGGCGCGGAGGAGGTGCGCCGCTTCTTTGAGAGCGAGGCCGCGGTCAAGGAGAAGACCGCCCTCGTTCCCCATCGCTGGGATCCGGACTACTGGAAACACTTTCTCTCCTTCCCCCGCTGTTCCGGGGTGGCGCTCGGCGTGGATCGGCTTATTATGGCGCTCCTGGGAAAATCAAACATAGACACGGTTCTGCCCTTCCCTGTAGAATAGAATCGTCCAAAGACCAACCGCTTGCCGGACAAGTCCGGCGAGCCCCGGGGAGCGACGAATGAAACGCTGCGACTGGTGTCTTGGCTCCGAGCTGTACAGGGCCTACCATGATACGGAGTGGGGCGTGCCGACCCGCGATGACCGCAGACATTTTGAATTTTTGGTACTCGAATCCGCGCAGGCGGGCCTGAGCTGGATTACCATTCTCAAAAAACGGGAGAACTACCGCAAGGCCTACGACGGTTTTGATCCGCGAAAGGTTGCCCGTTACGGTGACGCGAAAAAACAGAAACTCCTTGCCGACGCGGGAATAGTACGCAACCGCCTCAAAATCGAGGCCTCCGTCAACAACGCCCAAAAATTTCTTGAGGTGCAAAAAGAATTCGGCAGTTTTTCCGCTTATCTCTGGAGCTTTACCAAAGGCAGACCCGTCAACGGAAAATGGAAAACCGTGCAGGATATTCCGGCGCGCACCGAACTTTCCGACCGCGTCGCCCTGGATCTGAAAAAGCGGGGCTTCCGTTTTCTGGGCAGCACCATCATGTATTCCCACCTCCAGGCCACGGGCCTCGTGAACGACCACATCGCCGGATGTTTCCGCCGCGGAGAGGTAAAGAAGCTGGAGTACTAGAATTTCCCCCCGGTTTCCCGTATTTTATTAATAATGGCTTTTTCGTTTTTCAACACCCTTGGCAGGAGGATGCAGGTCTTCGATCCCATCAGGCCGGGAAAAGTGGGATTTTACGGCTGCGGCCCCACGGTGTATAACTATGCCCATATCGGAAACCTCCGGGCCTATGTGACTCACGACATTCTGGTTCGTTCCCTGCGCAGGGCCGGCTATGAGGTAACCCATGTGATGAATATCACCGACGTGGGGCATCTTTCCGGCGACAACGACGAAGGCGACGATAAAATGGTAAAAAGCGCCGAAGAACGCGGCAAAAGCGTTCTTGAGGTGGCGGATTTTTACACCGGGGCCTTTTTTACCGATACCCTCCGCATGAATATCCTCCGTCCGACGGTGGTCTGCCGGGCAACCGAACACATAACGGACATGATCGCCCTTATCGGGCGCATAGAGGCGGGGGGCTATACCTACTCCGCCGGGGGCAACCTTTATTTCGATATTTCCAAATTTCCCGCCTACGGGGAGCTTGCCCTGCTGCGGCTGGAGGAACAAAAAGCCGGGGCCCGTACCGGGGTGGACGAAAACAAACGAAACGCCGGGGACTTTGTACTCTGGTTTACCAGGAGCAAGTTCGAAAACCAGGCCCTGGTTTGGGACAGTCCCTGGGGGCGGGGATATCCGGGCTGGCATATCGAGTGTTCCGCCATGAGCATTAAATACCTTGGCGAACAGTTTGACATTCACTCGGGCGGTATTGACCACATTTCCATCCACCATACCAATGAAATCGCCCAAAGCGAGGCCGCGACCGGCAAACACCCCTGGGTAAAATACTGGATCCACAACGAATTCCTCGTGCTGGACAAGGGCAAAATGTCTAAATCCGCCGGGGGCTTTCTTACCCTGCAAAGCCTTGTCGACGCCGGTTACGATCCTCTGGATTACCGCTACTTTCTCCTGGGCGGCCATTACCGGAGCCAGCTTCAATTCTCTTACAAAGCCCTGGAGGGCGCGAAAAACGCCCGAAAATCCCTCCTGGACAGGGTACGGGTTCTGGCCGGAAAAGCCGGCGCGGCCTCCGGGAGCGCGGAGGCCCGGGACCCGCGACAAACCCGTCCCGAACAAACGGAAAAGTACAGGGAAGGCTTTAACAGGGCTCTGGAAGACGATCTTTCCACTCCCCGGGCTATGGCGGAGCTGTGGGGCCTGCTCCGGGACAATTCTCCGGAGCCGGCGGCGGTTCTGGAGGCGGCCTTCGACATGGACAGGGTTCTGGGGCTGGGGCTTGAGGCCGCGGCGAAACAGGAAAAACCAGCGGAGGACGAAGATCTGGCGCGCGAAATAGAAGGGCTTGTCGCCGAGCGCGCCGCGGCGAAAAAAGCAAAAAATTTCGCCCTGGCGGACAGTATACGGGCCGGCCTGAAAGACCGGGGTTTTATCCTTGAAGACGGGCCCGCCGGTACGGTCTGGCGCCGTTCATAAGCCGGTTTCAAAAGCATGCGTCAGCGCAAGCTAATTGTTTTTCAAACCGGTACTGTAACAAACGGGGGAAAAACTTGTTTTCAGATACTGTAACAAATGAGGGAAAGACTTGTTTTCAGATATAGAAAAAAACAAAAGGGGTTTAGTTTCCGGCGGGCAGACTTCTGCGGAGGAATTCCGGAATCTTTACGATTCGGCTTTTTCCATACTGTTCAGGGTGGCTTATCGTGTGGTAAACAACGAGGAAGCGGCCGAAGATCTCTGCCAGGAAGCATTTTTCAAGCTCTATGAAAAGAATATGGTCTTTCCCAATTCGGAGGAGGCGAAATATTGGCTTATCCGGGTTGTTAAAAACGCCGCTTTAAATTACGCGAAACGGAAAGAACGGGAACGGAAGGCGTATCAGAAGGCCTTCCGGGAGGATATCCGGCAGACGGAGACCGGAGAGGGGATCCTTGTTAAAAAAGAAACCCGGGATGAAATAAAGGAAACCCTTGATAAATTGCCTGAAAATTTACGGATTGTATTAATCCTGAAAGAATACGCGGAATTGAATTACAAAGAGATAGGACGGGCCCTGGGCATCAGCGAAGGGAATGTAAAGGTCCGTATATTCAGGGCCCGGGAGCGGCTTGCCGGGCTTTTACAAGGTGGTTCGAATGTGTCCTGAACATCAAATTCTTTCAGTTTATCTTGACGGGGAATTACCCTCTCCCTGGAAGGAAAAGATGGAAAGCCATCTGGCCGAGTGTCCCGGCTGCCGGGAAAAACTGGAAACCTATCGCGCCCGTTCCGTTTCCGCGGCGGCGAAGGCCGGGGAAAAAGCTATGCTGGAAAGGGCCAGGGAACGGGTCTGGCGGAAGCTGGAAGCGGGCGGAAAAGCTTCGCGCGGCTCCGGGGCCCGCCGTGTACCGCCGGTCTGGCGGAAAAGCGTTCCCGTTCCCGTTCCGGCCCTGACCGCGGCGGCGCTGCTCCTTGTCCTGGGCACGCTCTGGCTGCTGCGGCCCGCCGAAGACGACGGCGCGCGGAACGCGGTCATCATGGCCGATACGAATTTTGAAATGCCCGGCATTATTCCGGTTTCCGATATGAATGACGTGTTTCAGTATCTGGAGAACAAGGATTCGGGGGACTTCCTGATCCTGCGCCTGCCGGAAAGCAGGAATTTTATGAGTTCCGGTGAACCGACCATTATGAAAGCCGCCGACTATACAAGGAGAAAGCCCCAGCGATGAACCGCGGCTTCTGCCTTTTTAGCCTTATGCTTATTGTCACCGCGGGCAAGGCGCTCAACGCGGAGGAACCGGGCCTTGAGGAAATGCCGCCGGCGCTTAAGAATCAGGCGGTAGTGCTGGACTTTGCGGTGCGGGTCCTTGAGCAAAATCAAACGGAGGTCTGGAATGAGGGATCTCAGAAAGTAACCATTCCGGGCCGCCCGGTCAGCATCAAACTGGTGGGCGCCAATGTAGTTGTAGCCGTTCAGTTTACGCCCTATCTCCGCCGCCGGGGACAGAATTTCCTTGTCGCCCAGGGGCAAATTTGGGTTGACATCCCCAATCAGGGGATACGGTACCAGACTACCGTGCAGACCATCCCCCTTGATTTTGACGAACCGATTTATTTCTTTCCCCTGGGTTCGGCGGCCGGTAATAACGGCGGGGCGCACATCGAGATAATGCTGACCATGAAGCCTTACAGGGAAGCCGCCGCGGAAGAAACTACCCGGGCCGCCGCGGGGAATAACAATTCCGGGGGAAAGGACGATTCCGGAGAGGCCGCCGGGGGAAATGATAACTCTCCATGAACCTGTTCCATCCGGAAACTCCGCCAAAAATCCCGAAGGCGGGGCGCCGGACAGGGCGGACCCGCCGGGCGGCGTTTCTTCTCGTCCTGGCCCTGGGCTCCCTCTTTTCCGCCGCCTGTAAAAAAAAGAGCCCCCTTGTTCAGTCCATAAATCCCAAAATCGGAATGATGGGCGACGTACTCACCAAACAGGGGGAAAACTTCGGCAGGGAGCGGGACGAGTCCTATGTTACTATCGCGGGCATCTCTCCCACCAATTCTTCGTATTTGGACTGGCGGGAAAACAGCATCTCGGTAAAAATTCCCGAATTCGGGGAGTCCGGCCTGGTATATGTCCATGTTGGCGGCAGAAAAAGCAACGGCGCTCTCTTTTCAAACAGGGCTACCCTGCCCCGCCCCGTACAGGGAACCGGCCTGGGGCTTGGTCCGCGGATAAGCTCCGTTACTCCCCAGGCCGGTTCCGTAGGATCCCTGATCACTATCATCGGCAATAATTTCGGAAGCTCCCGTGAAAGGAGCGGCGTGTTTTTTTCCTGGAACGCGGAATCCCTTCCCTCGGCGCCGGCCGACGCGCAGGCGCCGGGCTTTACGGAAGTTTTTGAAACCGAATTCGGCTACGACTTCTGGAGCGAACGGGAAATACGGGTACGGGTACCGGACGGCGCCGCCGGCGGGAACCTTGAAGTGCGTACCGCCCGCGGCAGTTCGCGGCCCTTCTTTTTTGAGGTAACGGGAAAGCCCGGAACCAAAATCTTCCGCGATAAACGGAGCTATACCATTACCTATTCGGTAAACATAAAAGTGAACGAAGCCGATGGACAAAACACCTTGTACCTCTGGGTTCCCCAGCCCGTCTCCTCGGCGTCCCAGCGGAACATTGAACTTCTTTCCCGCAGCAGGGAGCCCTTTGTTGAAAATTACCGGGGCACCGCGATCTTCCAGCTCAACAACCTTTCCGCGAGAAACGACGCGGAAATAAACCTCTCCTATCAGGTTGAAGTTTTTGCCGTCGAAACGAATCTGCGGCCCCAGGCGGTACGGCAGGAGGAAGATTCTCCGATAGGTTCCGTCTATACCCAGGCCGGTCCCCTTATACCCTCGGAGGATCCGCGGATTAAAGACCAGGCCGCCGCCCTCGCCTCAAGGGAACGAAACCCTTATATCAAGGCCCAGCGGATCTACGAGTGGCTTATTGACGAAAGAAATTTTCAGTTTTTTCCCCGGGGAGACGCGGCGGCTCTTCCGGCCGGGCAGAACGGAAATGCCGGCGCGCCGGACGGAAACGCGGGAGGCCGGGATGGCGGCGCCCTTGAGGCGCTTGAAACCAAAAGGCTCGATCCCTATACGGCGGCGCTTCTCTACTGCGCCCTGGCGCGCGCCGCCGGGGTTCCCAGTATTCCCGTTTCGGGTATACTGATCAGCAGGAACAGGCAGACAACGCGCCATTACTGGGCCGAATTCTGGATAGACGGATTTGGCTGGATCCCCGTTGATCCGGCGATGGGGGCGGGCGCCGTTCCGGACAATTTCAGTACCCGCTCCGACAGGGCAAGCTTTTATTTCGGCAGCCTTGACAGCCAGCGGATTGCCTTTTCGCGGGGCGTGACGAATCTTTCCCGGATGGATCCCAGGGGGCAGGCGGTTACCCATATCCGTTCCTACGCCCTGCAGAACCTCTGGGAAGAAGTTGTCGGAGGGCTGGAATCTTACTCAAGTCTCTGGGGCGATATTACCGTTACCGGCATGTATGTTCAATAGGAGCGGATATGATTACCGTTATTTCTCTGGGTGGTTCCATTATAGCCCCCGACGGCGTTGATGAACAATTTTTGAAAAATTTCAGGGAATTAATCCGCGGTTTCATCGAGGCCGACGAAAAGCGGCGTTTCATTCTTGTCGCGGGCGGCGGCGGTCCCGCCCGGGCATGGCAAAAAGCCTACCGGGAAATAAGCGGCGAAGCCGTCAAAAACGAAGAAGCGGACTGGATTGGAATTATGGCGACCCGGCTCAACGCCCAGCTTGTCAGGGCGGTGATGGGCGAATGGTGCGGCCAGGACGTGGTTACGGATCCGACAAAGGTAGAGCCCTTTCTTGGCAGGGTCCTGGTCGCGTCGGGCTGGAAACCGGGCTTTTCGTCGGACTACGACGCGGTACTCCTGGCCGAAAGATTCAACGCCTCCGTGGTGATAAACCTTTCCAACATAGAAAAAGTGTATACCGACGATCCAAAAAAAAATCCCGGCGCGAAACCCATAGATCGCGTCTCCTGGGCGGATTTCCGGGCGATGGTGGGCGATGAATGGACTCCGGGGAAAAATGTCCCCTTCGATCCGGTGGCAAGCCGGCACGCGGCAAAGATCGGCCTTAAGGTGATCTGCGCCGCGGGCAAAAATCTGGAAAATCTTGAAAAGATACTTTCGGGCGCCGATTTTATCGGAACAACCATAGGATAAGCGTTCCCCGCCGCTTTTCCAGATTTTCTTTTTCTGTTATCATGGAAACCGTGCAAGAGGTAACCATGAACATTTCCATTCTTCAAAAAATGCGCTATGCCTATAAGCCGAAGCTTCCCGCCGGTTTATCCGGCGGGGTTGACGATATTGCTTTAAAGCTTGGGTCTCCGACGGAATCCGCCGCGGATCAAAAGGAACTTAGGGAATTTTTCAAACTTACCTACGGCAAGCCGCTGGCCGCTTTTGGTAAAGGAAAAAACGACGGAATCGGCCGGGAACTGAAGGTCGGCGTAATTCTTTCGGGCGGGCAGGCGCCGGGCGGCCACAATGTCATCGCGGGGCTGTACGACGGCCTTAAAAAAGGCAATTCCGGCTCCCTGCTCTACGGTTTCCTCGGCGGCCCCGGCGGGCTAATCGAGAACAAAGCCCTTGTTCTTGACGCCGCGAAAATTGACGAATACCGGAATACCGGCGGCTTTGACATTATCGGCTCCGGGCGGACAAAGATAGAAAGCCGGGAACAGTTCGCCGCTTCCCTTAAAACGGCGAAGGAGCTGAACCTCAACGCGGTGGTGATCATCGGCGGGGACGATTCCAATACCAACGCGGCGCTCCTGGCGGAATATTTTGAAAAAGAGGGAGCGGGTATTCAGGTAATCGGCTGTCCCAAAACCATAGACGGGGATCTGAAAAACAAGTACGTCGAAACTTCTTTCGGTTTTGATACCGCCTGCAAAACCTACAGCGAGCTTATCGGCAATATAGAACGGGACGCCAACAGCGCGAAAAAATACTGGCACTTTATCAAGCTCATGGGAAGGGCGGCCAGCCATATAGCCCTGGAATGCGCCCTTCAAACCCAGCCCAACGTCTGCCTTATCTCCGAAGAGGTCGAGTCCAAGGGGCTCTCCCTCGATCAGGTGGTGGAGCATATCTGCGCCTCAATTACGCGGCGCGCCGAAAACGGCGATAACTTCGGAGTGGTGCTTATCCCCGAAGGGCTTGTGGAATTTATTCCGGAAATGAAAAAACTCATCGGCGAACTCAATGACGCTATCGCGGAATCTCCCGATAAATTCGCGAAGATCAGTTCTTTCATCGATCAACTCTATTACCTAAGCCGGCATATATCCGATCCTTCCTATAAGCTCCTTCAAAGCCTGCCCCCCGATATCGCGAGGGAATTTCTCGTGGACAGGGATCCCCACGGCAATGTGCAGGTTTCCAGAATCGAGACCGAAAAACTCCTTATGGGCATGGTGGAGAAACAGCTCCGGGTCCTTAAAGAGGAAAAACTCTACAAGGGAAAATTCAACGCCCAGACTCACTTCTTCGGTTACGAAGGGCGCTGCGCCTTCCCCTCCAACTTTGACTCCGATTACTGCTACAGTCTGGGTTACAGCGCCTTTGTTCTCATCGCCTTCGGCCTTACCGGTTATCTCGCAAGCGTGCGGAACCTTACCGCCCCCGCGGCGGAATGGACGGCGGGCGGCGTTCCCATTACCATGATGATGAATCTGGAACAGCGGCACGGATCAAAAAAGCCGGTTATAAAAAAAGCCCTGGTGGAACTTGACGGCGCTCCCTTCAAAACCTTTGACGCGGAAAGGGATACCTGGGCGGTGAAGACCTGTTTTCTCTACCCCGGGGCGATTCAATATTTCGGCCCCCCGGAGGTCTGCGACGAACCGACAAAGACCATCAAACTGGAACTTCCGTATAGGAGAAATGATGTATAAACGTTTAGTATTGTTTTTTGTTCTTTTCCCTGTCCTTGCCGCGCTGTACGGACAGAGCGCCGCGAATCCGGCGCCGCAGATAGACGGCGCGGTAAAAGAGACTGCCGGCGGCATTAATAGAAAAATCCCCGCCGGAGGGAGTCCGAAAATCGCCGTCAACGTATGGGTTTACCATGATTCGGTTCCCGCCCTCGGCCTTTACTGGGCCGCCCAGCTTACCGAAGAATTAACGAATATTCCGGGCAGATCCTTTATCCTGGTCTCGGGCGGGGCCGCGGACTGGACAATTTCCGGTGAAATTATTGAAACCCCCGGCGCCGCGATACGGATTTATACCCGGCTTATCCGTTCCGTCGACCATTCAATCACGGCAAGCTTTCACTCGGATTTTGATTTCAACGAGTATATTGCCGAAATGCTTTCGGACGGCGGGGGCGGAAGATCGCCTTCGGTTATCCGCGACGCCTGGGAGCCGGACAGCTGGGAAAATCCCCTGGCTGTGGAAACATCCGCCGGCGGTGAACAAATTGTCAGCCGCACGCTTCATGCCGAAAGCGACGAAGACTTTTTCCTCTTTACGCCGGACAGGGACGGCTTCCTGCTGCTGGAAACCACCGGAAACACGGATACCTATATGGAATTATACAACGCCGATCCGCGGGATAAACTTGCCGATAACGACGACGGCGGCTCCGGCGGCAATGCCCGCATCCGCTACCAGGTACGCCCGGGGAACTCTTATATCGCCAAAGTCCGCGGTTATGGCGGCGAAACAGGAAGTTACGGTTTCGGGGCCCGGTTTACCGAAGCAATCCGCAGTACCCCCGATGAATACGAAGAGGACGATGATTTCACTTCCGCCAAAGAAATAAGCCCGGGGACGCCCCAGCGGCACACTTTCACTACCGGGAATGACGTGGACTGGGTTAAATTTCAGATAAGCCGGCCCGGTTCTTATACCATACGGGCCAGGGGCGTGAATTCCGCCCGGCTTGATACCTACATCGAATTGTACGACGGCAACCGCAACTCCATTGACGACAATGACGACGGCGGCGAGGATCTGGATTCCCGCCTCTCCGTGCGCCTCCAGGCCGGAACCTACTATCTAAAAGTGGAATGTCTTGATGAAGATCCCGATGAACCCTATACAATCAGCGTGGCGGCGGACTGAGTTTTCAAAGCGCGGAGGCCTGAAGGCGGGGGTATTTTTCCTGTTGGGCGTTTTCCTCGTTTTTCCGGGCTACGCCGAAAACGCGGGCCTCCCCGGACGTTTCGCCCTGGTTATCGGCAACAGCGATTATCAATATGTAGATAATCTGCCGAACACGGCCAACGACGCTTCCGACATCGCGGAAAAACTTTCATCCCTTGGTTACAGCGTCGATTTGCAGCTCAACGGCGATCTCGGCGCCATGACCCGGGCCGCCGCCGCCTGGATACGCCGGCTTTCCGGGGAAGAATCAAACGAAGGCTTTTTTTGGTACGCGGGGCACGGGATTCAGGTCGGAGGGGAAAACTACCTTTTGCCGGTGGACATAAACGCCGAGGATGAGGCGGGCATCGTTTATGGCGCCTACCCCCTCGGCCGCCTGCTGCTTTCCCTGGAACAAAGCGCGAAAAACAAGCTCAACGTGGTAATCCTCGACGCCTGCCGGGACAACCCCTTTAAAAATCTGCGGGGCGGGAGCCGGGGCCTTTCCCGCGGCTTTGTGACAGTGGAACATCCGCCCCAGGACATCTTTATCATGTTTTCCACCGCCCCCGGTACTACCGCCGCGGACGGCGAAGGCGTCCGGAACAGTCCCTTTACCGAGGCATTTTTAAAATATATTGATTCGGGAGAAATCCTCCCCGTCATGGCGGGGCTCATTACCCGGGAGACCATGCGTCTTACCGGCGGCAAACAGCGTCCCTATCAGAACGGCAGCATAGTCAGCGAGCTGTACTATTCCATCGCGCCGGGGGCCGCCGCGGGCGCCGCTTCGGGCCCCGCCGCTTTGAACCCGGCTTCGGGAAGCCCCGCTTCGGGCCCCGGCGGCGTTTTGCCCGGGACCGCGGCCCCGAGAACCGCGGCGGGGACTCTGGGGGAGGGGCAAAAAACGGACAAGCCCCCCGCGCCGGCCATGACTGCCCTTCCCGCCGGGGT
>JAISAK010000220.1 GCA_031266695.1 Treponema sp. | reverse complement strand
AAAGATTATTTCCTTTCTTCCGGGGATTCGGAGCTTGCCCGTATCGACGGCAGTAAAAAATTTCGCAGGCTTTACGCCGAATATGAAGAACGGCTTGCCCGTACCGGTAATGTGGACTTTGGCGATCTTATCAAGAAGCCCGTGGAGATTCTCCGCGGGGAAAGCGAAGTTGCCCGCCGCTTCCATGACCGCTTTAAGGTGATCATGGTGGATGAATATCAGGATGCCAATGTTGCCCAGTTTGAATTCCTGAAGGAACTGGCCGGCCCGGAGACTTATATATGCGTAGTGGGCGATGACGATCAGTCAATCTACCGCTTCCGCGGCGCCGAGGTAAAGAACATTCTGGAATTCCCCGACCGCTTTCCCGGCACGGAGATCATCAGGCTGGAACGGAATTATCGTTCTATCGCGCCCATCCTCAAGGCGGCTTCCTCGGTTGTGGATCACAACCAGGGGCGCCTGGGCAAGACCCTCCGCGCCGAACGCGGCGGCGGAAAGCTTCCGGTGCTTGCCTTTCTGCCGGATCAGGATCAGGAAGCGGTTTTCTGCGTCCGGCTCATCGAAAACTCAATGAAGAACCTCGGGGCAAGCCCCGAGGTATCTTCGTTGGATAGGAAATTTATAGTACAGGCGAGGGCCATACCCCGATCCGAAGATCGGTTTCACAATTTTTTCGATGGTAGTAAATTTAACCGAGGCAAACCTCGGGGTATGGACCCTCGCCTTCCAATCAAAGGCGGCGCCTTGTCCGACTGGGCGATACTCTACCGAACCAACGCGCAGTCCCTGGGTTTTGAAACCGAATTGCTTCGCCGGGGCATACCTTACCGGGTGGTGGGTTCCCTCAAGTTTTACGAGCGGGAGGAGATAAAGGACGCCCTTGCCCTGCTTTCCTTTTTGATAAACCCCCGCGACGAAATTGCCTTCCGCAGGGTGGTGAACAAACCCGCCCGCGGCGTGGGGCCCGTGACGGTGGATAAAATTATCGAAGGAGGAACCTCGGCGGATCTTGCCGAAGCTGTCCGCGCCCTGGCCCCCGAACTTTCGCCGAAAGCAAAATCCGGGGTAGAATTTTTTCTCAAGGTAATAGAGGAAGGGCGCGCCCTCCTTGACGCCGATTCCTTTTCAAGCGATGTTTTTGCTTCCGATGATGCCGCGGCCGCGGACAGGGCCGAGGGGCCGGGGGCGAAAACACCGCCGGCAAAAAAGCAGGATACCGCCGCCGCAAAGACCGCCGTAAAGGCGGGCAGAAAACGCACCCCAAAAAACCGGGAAGATCTTGTTTCCGGGGAAGGACTTTCGGCCTGTGTGGTTCACCTGCTTCGCAATTCGGGCATCGCCGAGTATCATCAGACCCAGGACGAGGTTTCGGGGAATCAACGGCTCAACAACCTTCAGGAGCTTGCCAATGCCGCAAGCCTTTACGCTCCCACCCGCGGGGGACTGCTGGAATTTCTCGAACACATTGAGCTGGATCGTTCCCTTGAGGATCAATCCAAAACCCCGGGTGAACGGGACGACGCTGTTACGCTTATCACCTTTCACAATACCAAGGGGCTGGAATTTCGAAAGGTTATTATGACCGGCCTTGAACAGGGAGTTTTCCCGCGGGAAGACAAGAAGAACGAGGAACTGGAGGAAGAACGGCGGCTGTTTTATGTGGGCGCTACCCGCGCCATGAATGAGCTTTACCTTACTTCCTGCGCCGTGCGCCGTATGTTCGGCCGTACCCTGCCCGTGGAGCCTTCCCTCTTTCTCGGGGAGATCGATAAAAGCTCCCTGAGGATCATCGGGGAAACGCCTTACGGGTTCGGCGCTTCGGGGGCCGCGGCGCGGAAGGATGCTTTTTCGGAACGCGGCGGCGTCTATGGCGGCGGTTCCTTCAGGCGGAGTGCGCATAACGCACCGGAAAATGCGCCTGACGACGGCGCCGCGTCCTGGCGGCGGGGTGACCGGCTTTTTCACGACGATTACGGCTACGGCGCGGTAATGGAAGTGCGGGACAGCGAAGAGGGGCCGGTGGTTCGGGTATGTTTTGAAACGGGAAAGGAACTTCGTTTTCTCGGCGGGCAGCAGGGACACCGGTTTACCAAAATAGGCCGGGATGTCTGATGGATACCCTGTTTCCCCTGCTGCGGCTTCTGCCTCCTGTTCTGCGCGCGCGGGATTTCCGCCTTTATACGGAAGGCGGAAAGCGTCTGGTTGACCTTTGGCAGAACGGCGGCGCCGCGGTTCTGGGACATACCCCGCCGGCCCTGCTGCGGGAACTGAAAAATTCCGCCAGCCGGGGACTTTTTGCCCCCCTCCCTCACCCCCTGGAACAGCGTTTTGTCAAAGCCCTGGCGCGGCTTTTCCCCGGCCGGGTTTTCCGGATCTACGCGGAAGGAGCTTCGTTGGGGATAAAGCTTGACGTTCCCCCCGGCGATACCTTTGGCGGAAAACCCGAAGCTCCGGGAGCCTTTCTCTGGCGTCCCTTTCTTGACCCGCAATCGCCGCTGGCCGCGCCGGCGGAGGCGCCGCTTTTGATACCTGTTTTGCCGGGGATTCAGGGCTGGTCGGCGGACGGCCCGCCGCTGCCCCGGGGGCTTTGCGTACTTGCCCTTGATCCCGCCCTTGAAAGGGCCCGCGTCTTTCCGCCGCAGGATATGCTTTCGCCGGTTTTGCTTGCCGCCGCCGCCAGGGGCATCTACGATCTCCTTGCCGCCGCGCCCTTGAGGGGGAATCCGCGGTTCCCCAAAATCGACAGGGCCCTGGCTAAAAGCGGCTGCCCCTGGCGGCGCCGGGGAATCTACCTGACCCAGAGCAGCGGCGCCGGCGGGGATTCTTCCGGCGCCCGCGTATGGGAAGCTCTGTTCCGGGGCTTTCTGGAAGAGGGCTTCCTCCTTCCCCCGATTCCGGAACATCCTCTTATCCTTCCCGGAGTTCTTTCCCCCGGCGAGGAAGCGAAACTGGCAAAACTCCTGGAGTCTGCTGCGCTTTGCGCATAAGGGGAACCTCTGAAAACCCCGGTTGGGTTTCCAGAGGTTCCTCGGAGAAAATTGCTAATTCATTGATATATAAAGAATTACACAAACGCAATTTTCTCCAAGGGTAAGAAAACCTCTAAAAACTGAAGTTTTTAGAGGTTCCCTAAAGGGGAAAACCTGTTGGCTTGAGCGTTCTTGTCTTTTTTACGGCGCCCGCGGTTCAGAAGTTGGGGAGCCGCTTTACAAAAAGCTTATAGACCAGCAGCAAAATTTTGTAATACAGGTACGGAAACACTCTAAAGAGCAGGAAGGGATTCCGAAAACAGTAGCTTACCCATTCAAGACCGTGGTCAAAGACGGCGCGGGAAGGGCGCTTTCGGTGTTCCGCGAATATATCAAAGAGATCGCTGCACCAGAGCCGCAGCCCGCGGCCAAGCTGGGCTTTGTTCCGGCCAATCCACTGTTCCCCGCCCCGGACGCCTTTGCCGACAAGAAGCAGCGAAGGAGAGGCCTTTCGGATTGCTTCGACAATGGTCGCTTCTTCCTGGCGCTTAAACGCGCCGACATAACGGCCTACAATACGCAGCCGGGGAAAGGTTTCGCGGATATTTTTTTCGGCCTTTCGCAAAATTTGTTTTTTGCCGCCAAGAAAGTAGGCCGAATGTTCGCGGCTTTCCAGAATAGTGAGGAGGTTTATCACAAAGTCGAAGGGCATATAGCGAACCGCCTTTTTGCCCGCAAGAAAATGAATTCCCCCTGCCAGACTTTTGGAGATGGGGATAACCAGGGCGGCGTTTAATATATAAGCGCGGTACTCTCCGTTCCGCCGGGCGCGGAGCAGATCCCAAAGCGAAAGGAGTACGATGTTCTGCTCTTTGCCGGACGCCAGAAGTTCATACACCAGGGAACCCAACTGATCGGGAGCGACAATATCAATAGGAACCCTTAACAGGTTTACCCGTTCCCGTGCCGGGGACATCGTATTTCCCACGAGTTTTTCTCCAATAAAATGATCCGTATTGCCGCAGCCCCATAGAGCGCCGCGGTTTCGGTACGCAGAACCGAACCGCCCAGAGTCAGCGGTTTAAAGCCCGCCTCCAGAAAACGCTCCGCTTCGGCGGGGGAGAAACCTCCCTCGGGGCCGATCGCCAATGCCACGATTTCAGGATCCTTCTCAAGATAACCGTGAAGGCTGGCGTTTTCAAGGGGCATATGATGAAACAGAATCCCCAGGGCGCCGGGATGCGCACTCTTCAGATCTTCCCAGTAAGCAAAGAGCGCGTCAATACCCAGAGGCGGCCGGACGGCGGTGGCAACGGAGGAACCGCTTTGCTGGCGCGCTTCTTTGACGATTCTTTCCCAGCGGGCCTGTCTTGCCGGCGGGCCTTTCTTTTCTCCGCCGTTTTTGATTTTTGGAATCGAGAACTCCGAACTGAAAGGAACTATCTCGGCCAGGCCCCCTTCGGCCGCCTGCCGTACAATAAGATCCATCTTTTCACTTTTGGGCAGGGACTGAAAAAGGATGATGGGGGGCAAAGCGCCGCTGTCCGGGGTCTGCGCGTCCCGGCCCTTACCGGGGCTTTGCGCGGCTCCGGCCGATTCCGCCGAAAGACAATCGCCCGTAAGCACTCCGCCGTCCGAGGAAAGCACCCGTACCAGAACTTCGCCGCCGCCGGGAAGCAGGGCAGGAAATATCTCACCCGGGGCAAGGCGCCGTACCCGGACAAGGTAGTGATAATCCCTGCCTTCAAGCCGTATCTTTCCGTTCTTGTCCGGCCCGCCGCTCAGAATAAAACGCTTCAAGTTGCCGCTGCCGAAATACGCTTTATGAAGCCAGGGGCAGTTCCGTGGAAGCTTCTTCCTGAAGAACCCTGAGGGTCTTGGTGGTCTGCATAAGACTACGGTAGCTGTTACCCCTGAGTATATTCACCGCTTCCTGAAGCTGCACATCGTATTCAAGATCATACACCGGGGCGATGCTTGTGCGATTCTGTTCGTTTCTGATCAGCCTCTTGAGCAGGGAAAGATCCAGCTTGTAGTCCTCTGTCAGGGACTGGGCAAAGGCATCAATTTCGGAAGCGCCCGCCGTGGGATTCGCCTCGACAAAGGGAGTGATCTTGTTGGCCCTGATCAGGGCATTGAGCTGCTCCGCGTCGGCATCGGTAAAATCGGGGAACGTAACTTCCATATCCGGGGGAATACCGATTTTGTCGATATTGACATCGCTGGGTGTGTAGTAGCGGGCCGTGGTGATCTTGAAGCCGACAGTATCAATCGGATAGACCTGCTGCACCGATCCTTTGCCGTAGGACTTTTCCCCGACAAGGTAAGCGCGCGCCCTGTCTTTGAGGGCCCCCGCGACAATTTCCGAAGCGGATGCCGAGCCGCGGTTGATAAGCACAATAACCGGAATATCGGCGGGAACGAGGGCCGCGCCCCGGCTGGTGAACACATGATTTTCCGAGGGGATTCTCGACTTGGTGCTGACAACTACTCCTCCGTCAAGGAAGAGGCTGCAAATATCAACCGCCGAATTCAAAAGGCCGCCGTAGTTGTTCCGCAGATCCAGTATCAGGTTCTTGTAATTTTTTTCCTTGAATTCGGCAATGGCGTCCCTGGCGCGGTTGGCCGTCATGGGGGTGAAGGTGATAAGCTTGAGGTAGCCGGTATCGCCGATCATGGCGTGCTTCGCGGTAGGAACCTCGATAATCGCCCTGATAAGGGTGACGGGGAATTCAAGTTTTTCGCCGCGGCGGATAAGGAGTTTTACGCCAACGCCCGGGGCTCCCCGCAGCCGCGCCAGCACTTCGTCCATAGTAAGCTTATCCGTGGTTTCCCCGTCAATCTCGATGATTAAATCCCCGGGATTGATCCCCGCCCGCCAGCCCGGCGTGTCCTCAATGGGCGAGGCCACCTCAACATAAGGCGGCTTGCCGTCGGCGCGTTCACCTACGGGTTTCGATATGTAAAGACCCACGCCGCCAAAGCTTCCCTGGGTGGTGTCGTTGAGGTCGGTCATCTCCGATTCCGGCAAAAAGCTTGAATAGGGATCGTTCAGGGCATTGAACATACCGGTCATGGCGCCCTCAAAGACCACCTGCGGATCAATTTCTTCCACATAGTGCCGCTGGATAAAATCAAAAACATTCTGAATAATCGAAGTATACCTGCGGGCGTTCTGGGGCGAAACGTTCTGCCCCGCGGAGTCAATGCTTCTTCCGCCGGCATCCCTGCCCTGGGCGATAAGCGAAGGAGCGGACGCAAGGGCAAAAACAGCACAGAGAACCAGGGTCGAGGCAATCCATAAAAGGGGAAGCTTCCTTTTGGATCCGTTTTTGGGTTGGCAGTCGAATTTATTCATATATAGTATTATCGGTCTTTTTCGACATATTGAAAAGGGAAGGATCCCGGTATATAATAGTAGGAAAGAAAGGGGGATTTCCCGGAATTTCAGTTTTTGGGAAAAACCTTGTTTAGAATTTAAAAATGATGATCCGCTGTTTATTTTTCCTGTTCAGTATCCTGTTTTTTCTGACCGGATGCGAGAACTATAACCTTCCCCTCAACTCTTTTATAAGCCATGTCGAATCCCGGCTTAAAGGGGCTGATTCCGGCCGCGAATATTACACCTGGTTTGTATCCGACAAGGGAAATGATAACAACAACGGTCTTTCGGAGAATACTCCCCTGCTGACCCTTCAAAAGGCGATAGAGGATGTCAAAACCCGGTATAAGGGCGGCAGTAACTGGAAAAACGACGCGTCCGGGCCCCTGCCGGCGGTGATTTTTATCTCCGGGGAGATTAGTTCCGCTGCCTTGACCGGTCCGGGCAGCAGTATGGCGGGAATAGCCGGGGACAGTTCCGTATACCCTCCCCTTACGCTTAGGGGCGGAAAGACCGGCGGCAAAATCAACGCGGCCGGAACGGGCCTGCGGGCTCTGTACATTGCCGGGGGAGCCAGAGTAAGCATTGGGGATAAACTTACCCTGGC
>JAISAK010000159.1 GCA_031266695.1 Treponema sp. | reverse complement strand
GGGAACTGACAGTATCCGCAGACCGTTGGAAAGGACGGTAATGATAAAGGCCCCGATAAGGGTGCCGAGGATGCTGCCTTCACCGCCGGAAAGAGACGCTCCGCCGATAACCGCTGCCGAAATCGCCTCCATTTCATAGCCGGGGCCGAGCTGGGGCTGGGCTGAAGAAAGGCGGCTTGCCATGACAATGCCGGCGATGCCGAAAAAGAGGCCGCTCAATGAATAAATGGCGATCTTCCATGCGCTGGTATTGATACCGGAAAGCCGCGCCGCTTCTTCATTTGAGCCGATTGCAAAGGTATAACGGCCGATAACAGTCTTTGAAAGGATAAAGGCCGCGATTCCCGCCGTGATAAAAAAGATAATGACCCCCAGGGGAATTCCCAGAATCGGCTTTGTGGCAATGGCCATAAAGACTTCCTGCTGCATATACACAGGCTTGGTACCGGAAATAACCAGGTTAAGACCCTTGGTAACGTTCATCATGCCCAGGGTCGCGATAAACGGAGGCAGCCCCAGCTTGGCTATACATATCCCGTTCAAAAAACCGCAGAAGGCGCCGGCCGCGAGGCCTCCGATGATCCCCAGCCAGAGCGGAAGCCCCAGGTTCGTCATAATAATCCCGGCTACAACCGAAGAAAAGGTCATGACCGTACCAATGGAAAGATCAATACCGCCGGTGACAATGATGAACGTAATACCCACGGCAAGAATTCCATTTACCGCCGTCATCAAAAGGATCGTTACAATATTGGTGCGGGTCATAAAATAGGGTGAGGATAACGAAAAAATAATGAGAAGCAGTATAAGGCCCGAAAATGCGAGAATCGTCTGCATTGCCTTTGAATTAAACCGTGTTTTAATAGCCATAATTAACCCCTTTCACTTTCTGACACTTCACCCGGCGCTGCCGAAATATTTCGCTGGGTAGCATAGTGCATTATTTTTTCCTGGGTACTTTCTCCGGCGCCCAGATTTGCCGTTACCCGGCCTTCGCACATCACCACGATACGGTGGCTCATGCGGAGGATTTCGGGCAGTTCGGAAGAAATCATAATAATCGCTTTCCCTTGATCCGCCAGTTCATTAAGAAGTTTGTAAATCTCGCTTTTTGCGCCGACATCAATACCCCGGGTAGGCTCATCAAATATCAGAATATCGCTGTCCCTGACAAGCCATTTTCCCACCACCACTTTTTGCTGGTTCCCGCCGGAAAGGTTTTTTACCAGTTGATCTACCGATGGGGTTTTGGTATTGAGTTTCTGTATATATTCCATAGACACTTTTTTTGCCGTTTTCTCGTCGATAACCCCCAGCGGCTTAAGGAATTTTCCCAGCGAGGCCATAACGGTATTTACCTTTACCGACATATTTAACGCCAGGCCGTAACGCTTGCGGTCCTCGGAAAGATACCCGATCCCATGGCGTACCGCGTCTTTGGGCTTTTTTATGGCAACTTTTTTCCCGTTAACAAAAACTTCGCCGGATTCCATCGGATCGGCGCCGAAAATAAGGCGCATGGTTTCGGTTCTGCCGGCCCCAAGAAGTCCGGCGAAACCGAGTATTTCTCCCCGATGAAGATCGAAAGAAACATTACGTACAACACGGCCCCTGTTAAGGTTCTTTGTTTCAAGAATAACTTCGTTTTTTGAAGTATCTCCGTGGGGATGATGGCTTTCGTATATTTCCCTTCCCACCATTTGGGAAATAATCTGCTCCGTGGTAATTTCTTTTATCGGAGTCGTGGCAATATAGCGGCCGTCCCGCATGACCGTTATCCGGTCACAGATCTGGTGAAGCTCGTTCATGCGGTGAGAAATATACACGATGCCTTTGCCCTGATTTCGGAAATCTTTTATAACCTTGAACAGTTCTTCGATTTCAGTTTCACTCAGCGCGGAAGTAGGCTCGTCCATAATAAGCACATCCATGTTAAGGGACAGTGCCTTGGCAATTTCGATCATCTGTTGCTGGGCAACAGTCAAGACGGCAACCTGTATCGACGGATCAAGACGGAGGTTGATAAGTTCGAAAAGCTCCTTTGCCTTCCGGTTGATTTCGCCATCGTCAACCAGAAAAGGCATACCCTTTTTTTGTTCCCTGCCGATAAAGATGTTTTGAGCGGCAGTTAAATGCTTCATCAAATTGAGTTCCTGATGGATAATGCTGATTCCCAGCGACTGGGCCTGCTTTGTACTGTTGATTTCTACCGGATCGCCCTTAACCAGGATGGTTCCCGCGTCTTTTTTGTATATCCCCGCAAGAATTTTCATCAGGGTGGATTTACCCGCCCCGTTTTCACCGACAAGCCCATGGACTTCGCCGGGAAGAAGGTCGAATTGACAGCCCTTAAGCGCCATGACCCCGGGAAACGTTTTTTCTATCCCGTCCATCTTTACAAGACAGTTAACCATTCACGAGACCTCCGTATGTTCATTTTTCGACCTCCGCGAGCCATGCTTCCCGGTATGAAAATAATTCGGGAATATCCGATTTTTGCTGTTCCCGGTATGTTATTTCAAAATCTCCGGCAAGCCCGGTAAGCGCTTTCCCGCTCAGGGCCATCTTTGCCGTCATCGCCGCGCCCAGGGCGGCCGCCTCCGCGATATCGGTAAGGAAGGCCCCGTTGTCTTTTAGGGCGGAAGAAAGCAGGCGGTTGTAGGATTCATCCCGCCGGAAACCGCCTTCGGTATACACATCCCGGCCTTTTTCAAGGCCCGTCCTTTCAAGCGCCGTAAGGGTCTGCATAACCAGGGAAATTCTAAGGATCGCGAAAGCGGTCCGGTAGTCGGCGAAACAGGAAGGCGTTTTTCCGGCATTTTTCACGGCATTTTTTATGTCCTTGAAAGAGTATGCTTTCCCGTCTTCAACAATCCGCGCTTTGGACGCGGGGAACTGTCCCGAACCCGGCCTTAGCTCGGGGAGCAAAAAGAGCCGCTTTTCCGCAAGTATTGATCTATACAGCGCTTCGTCCCAACCGGGAAGATCTTTTCGTCCGTGGTACGCCGCAATAAGCTTTGACCAGGTCTCAAATTCCTGTCCGCCGAGGAAGATTGCCGTTTTTACCGGCGTCCCGAAGGCGGAAATGTTAAAAAACACAACCTTGCCGAGATCGCCCGGAGCAAAGCCGTATTTTTCCACCGGGTTCATGATCACGCACCATGTTCCGGTTGAATTAAGTATAAAACCATGTTCGCCTTTTTTCGCGAAATGGGGCAACAGGGCGGAATTGGAGTCGTGGATCCCCATCGTTACAATTGTGTCTTTTGAAAGGCCGGTTTTTTCGGCAAATTCGTCCGTGGCGGTTCCCAAAACATCCCATGAATTGGACAAACCGCTCCGGCTGCCCGGAACGGCGGGACGGACCGGTATCAACGAAGCAATCCCCAGATCCCGGGCGACCGGCGACAGGGTATTTTCAATCTGATCCCAGAGGTAGGTATGGTTTCCCATGTAGGTGCTTTCCGTGCCCATCTTCCCGGTAAAGCGGAAGCCCCAGTACTGGGGGTAGGGGAGTACGGCGGTAACGTTTTTGAACGCGCCGGGGAACTGTTCCTGGGCGAGGAAGATGCCCTTGGCCGGGTTGATCATCGCCCTGAAGGCCGGCGTACCGGTCCGCTCCTGGAGCGCTTCGGGGCCTCCGAAACGCCGGTAAAAACGGTCGTAAAAATCGTCTCCCGGCTCATGGGTATAGTAGAGGCAGGGGAGGGCGGGCTTTCCGTCTTTCCCCAGGCATACAAAGGTCGCCCCATGGGTGGAAACCGCTACGGCTTTAACCGGATACCTGGCGGCAAATTCCTTTAACGCGCCGGTAAACCATTCTTCCATGGCGTCAAGATCGTGGGCCGGAAGGCCGTCTATGATCTTTGGTTCAAAGTTACGGTATTTCGCGTCAAGCTGGCGGAGGGTATCGTCGTAAACCGCCGCCTTTTTGTTGGTCATCCCGATATCAATGACGGCTATAGCGTATTCCATAGCAACCTTACTTGTACATCGGCCCCAGAGCGGCGCAGGCCCTGTAGTCGGCGTTTTCGGCGTTCATGCCGAAGGCGTTCCAGTACGCGGGGCGGAAGATCTGCTCTTTCGGCACGTTGTGCATACAGATGGGAATCCGCAGTATGGAGCACAGCGAAATAATATCCGCCCCGATATGGCCGTAGGAAATCGCCCCGTGGTTGGCGCCCCAGTTGTTCATGACATCGTAGGCGGTTTTGAAGGCGCCTTTGCCGGTTACCCTGGGGGCGAACCACGTACAGGGCCAGGTATAGTCGGTTCGTTTCCAGAGGATGTCCGAAACATTATCCGGCAGGTTTACCGTCCAGCCTTCGGCAATCTGGATGACAGGGCCAAGCCCTTTTACCAGGTTAAGCCGCATCATCGTAACGGGCATTTCCGCCCTGGTAAGGAACCGTGAAGAAAAGCCGCCGCCCCTGAAATAACCCATATCCGCGGCATTCCAGGTTGTCGCCGCGAGGCAGGCCTTCTGATCCGCTTCGGTAACTTCCCAGAAGGGCTTCATAACGCCTTTGCCGCCGGAATCCTTCATTTCTCCCGAAGCGTCGATGCAGGCCGCGCCGGAATTGATAAGATGGATAAAGCCGCCCGATTCTTTTGCCGCGCCGGTCACGTCATAGCCTGTCGCCCGTTTTACCGCTTCGGGGCTCCAGTAGGTCCGCACATCGGCAAAGATCTGGGCTTTGCCGGTTAACAGCTTCCCGAAAAGCATACCGGCGCTGTTAAGGGTGTCGTTCTCCGTAGCCAGAATGTAGGCCTCCCGGGCGCCTTCCCAGTCAAACGACGAATTGAGCATGGATTCGGGGAAATCGCAGTTGGGATAAAAGTCGGTCCACTGGCGCTGTCCCTGGAAACCGCCGGCTATAGCGT
>JAISAK010000154.1 GCA_031266695.1 Treponema sp. | reverse complement strand
TGGGGTTACGAGACCGCCAATCAGATGACCGCCGTCCTCTTCCAGCGGCTTGCGGCGAACATCGCGGTTTTTAAGGAAGGATCGACTGTTATTGTATGGAATCCTCATCCCTGGAAAATCTATGATACAATCGAAGTAATCGGCGCGGCCGGCAAGGTCTTTGACCGTAACGGGAAAGAAATCCCCTTTGAACTCATAGTCACAACCGCCGTAACCACAGGTTCTTTTGCAACGGCCCTCCGTTTCAATGTTGAACTTCCGCCTTTAGGTTACACTTCTTATGGCCTTGAGAATTTGGCGGCCGGCCTGGAGCTTAAAGATTTTTTGAAATTTCAGTATACCCGCACCGCTTCCAATTATATCAGATCCCATGATTGGGAACTTGTCATTGACAGAGAAAGCGGTTTTATCACTTCGTTTTACCACAACAAGGAAAAGATCGAATTTTTGGGGGGACAGGGAATATGTCCTGTTATCATAGATGACGAGTCCGATACCTGGACCCACGCCCTTTCATCTTATAGAGGCGTCAGGCGAAAGATGATTTTGGAATCTTACACCCTTGTGTCGCAAGGGCCTGTATCGGCGGAATATGAAATTATTTATAAGCTCTTTAACAGCACGGTAATCATGAGGGTCATTTTAAACGGTGAAGCGGGAAGGCTGGATCTCAAGATCAGATGCATCTGGAACGAACATCACCGGCTTCTCAAACTGTGCGTAGGATCGGCCTTTAACGGCGGGACTTTTACTTCCGAAATCCCCTACGGGGCTATTGAACGGGCCGCCGACGGAACGGAATGGCCTCTTCAGCGCTGGGCGAAAATTTCGTCTGAAACGGCGGCCCTGGCTGTATTGAATGACGGAATTTATTCTGTCAGCGCGGAAGAAGGCAGTCTCGATTTTACCCTGCTCAGGAGCCCTGTTTATGCTCATCACGAGGATCAGCATCCCAGGCCGGATATTTACCACCGTTATGTGGATCAGGGAGAACACGAATTTCATCTGCGGCTTTTTGGCTGTTTTAACGGGACAGGTTTTCAAAGCGCCGGTAATGATGAGATTACACGCCGCGCCCTGGAATTGAACCAGCGGCCTGTTTATCTGATTGAATCGCCCCATGGGGGAAAGCTTCCGGCGGAGTTCAGTTATTGCGAAATTAAAGACGGTTCATCGGTTATTATCAGTACCATAAAACGCGGTGAGGATGATGACGCCTGGGTAATCAGGGCCGTTGAAGCCGGAGGCCGGGAAACCCGGGCCGAGATTGATTTTATCTGGCTCGGTGTTAAAGGGGCTTTTTCTTTTTCTCCTTATGAGATCAAGACGATCAAGATAACGGACAGGGATAAGCAGATTATGGAAACTGATTTACTGGAATTTTAGCGGGGTAAGTAAACCGCGGTTATATGACACCAAAAGGAGAAAATAATGTTCAAGAATTTTATTGTTGAAAAGATCAGCGGGGAAATTCGTTCTTTGGAACAGCTTCGGTACCGGAATATTATTCCGGTAACTGAACTGCTTGCTACGGAAGAACCCCGTGATTTTGTCTATCCCGGTTTTATCAAGCCCGGTAAATCTTCAAAGAAAATATCTTTAGGTGAGTTTTGGAGCGGCCGGGACAGGTATCTCTGGATTCATGCTGAGTTTGAGGCGCCCGAAAATTGGAAGGAAAAGGATGTCCTCGGGGTCTTTGACTTTGGCCTTACCGGCGGCGGTTACAATTCCGGTTTTGAATCACTCGTCTTTGTGGATGGAGCTCCTTATCAGGGTGTGGACAGCAACCATAAAGAAGTCTTCTTTACCCCCGGGGCGGGGAAAAGACAGACTTTTGACTTCAGGCTCTGGAGCGGTCTGGAAGGCGGCGGCCCCAGGCGTATCATGGATCATCAGATAAAGTCCGCTTTCTTTTGTACTCTTGAAACCTCGGTAGACGAACTTTATTATCTGCTTAAAAATATGATTCTCGCTTTAAAAGAAATAAGTACGGATGATCCCATTCAAAGCAGGCTTGAAAATATACTTGTGGAGGGGTACAGATTACTTGATTTCACCAATCCGGGATCTGAAAAGTTTGTCAAATCAGTTGGCGCGTGTCTTGCGTATTACCGCAAATCCCTGAAAGCGGTTCACAGGCAGGAAGATGTTTTGGTTTCGATTATTGGGCATACCCATATCGACCTTTCCTGGCTCTGGCGCTACAAGCACACCCGCGAAAAGGGGGAGCGTTCCTTCAATACGGTTCTTCGCCTCATGGAACGGTATCCTGAATATATCTTTCTTCAGACCCAGGCTCAACTCTACGACTCCATCAAGGAAGATCACCCGGAACTTTTCAGAGCCATGGCAAAACGGATCGCCGAAGGACGCTGGGAAGCTTCAGGCTCAATGTGGGTTGAAGCGGACTGTAATATCCCTTCAGGAGAATCTCTGGTACGGCAGATCCTTTACGGAAAAGGTTTCTTCAAGCGGGAATTCGGCGTGGATAATGATTTCCTGTGGCTTCCTGATGTGTTCGGGTACAACTGGGCAATGCCGCAGATTCTTAAAAAATCAGGAATCAATACATTCATTACCACAAAAATAAGCTGGAATGAAATAAACCGTATGCCTCACGACACCTTTATTTGGACGGGTATAGACGGCAGCCGGATATTGACGCATTTTATCACTACTCCTCATGATGCGGGGAGCGCCTGGTATTATACCTATAACGGATTAATATCTCCCAAAACGATAAAGGGTATTTGGGGCACTTACCGGGATAAAGCGTTGAATCAGGAGCTGTTGTTATCCTACGGATATGGAGACGGCGGCGGAGGGGTTACCAGGGATATGTTGGAAAATTTCCGGGCGGTTTCAAAAATACCGGGGCTTCCGCGGGTAAAAACCGAACGGGTTGATAATTATCTCAAAAGGCTTCATAAAACAATTTCCGATCCCGCCAAGGCGCGGCTTCTCCATAATTGGGACAGGGAACTCTATCTGGAATTCCACCGGGGCACATATACTTCCCAGGCCTATACCAAAAAGATGAACCGCCTCCTGGAGCTCCTCTACAGGGATGCTGAAATACTCCAATCTTTGGCCGCGTTAAAATTAAAAAAATGGGACAGCAAATCATGGGAAAAACTCAGCCGGGGCTGGAAGCTCATTTTAAAAGCCCAGTTCCATGATATTATACCCGGTTCTTCAATATCGGAAGTATACGAAGACACGAGGAAGGAACATCATGCCGCGTTGGAATTGGGTAATGAAGCCCTGGCCGGCGCTTTGGAGCTTTTGTCGGAAAAGGCAAAAGATACGGTTACGATCATCAATACCGCGGGATGGAAACGCGGCGGTATGGTGAAACTACCGGCCCCGGAGAAAGGCAGCGTTCCGGTCGGGCTTAAGGGAATAGTTCCGGTTCAGGTTTCCCGATCCAAAGAGCCCGCGGCCTATGTGTATGTCAATGACCTTGAGCCTTTGGGAACGGAAATTATAAGGTATGACGCGGTTCCCGCAAAACTTCCGCCTGTAAAAACAGGAGATACAAACAAGTTCACGATTCAAACAAACAGGGTGGATACTCCTTTCTACACTATAAAGTGGAATGACAAAGGCCAGCTTACCTCGCTTTGGGACAAAGAGACAAAGCGGGAAACTCTTCTGGGCCTGGGAAACGAGCTTCAAATTTTCGAAGACCGGCCCAGATCAAATGAAGCGTGGGAAATTGAAGCTACCATAGATCTCAAGCGCGAGAGCATTGACAAACTCGTCTCCGTAAAGGTTGAGGAAACCGGCGCACTTTTTACCAGGGTGTGTTTTGTTTGGACTTACAATAAATCAAAAATCACCCAGAACATGATCCTCTATACGATGCACAAACGTATCGATTTTGAAACCGAGGTGGATTGGCAGGAAAGGAAGAAACTCCTCAAGGTTTCCTTCCCGGTAAATATCCGTTCTATCACCGCCCGTTACGAGATCCAATACGGCAGCCTGGAAAGAACCGCTACACGAAGCACCAGTTGGGATGAGGCCCAGTTCGAGGTAGTGGGCCATCAATGGGCGGATTACAGCGAAAAAGGATTCGGCATAGCCCTGTTGAATGATTGCAAGTATGGCTATGATATTAAAGAAGGGGTAATGAGGCTTTCCCTGTTAAAATCGGCGGAAAACCCCGATCCTGATGCGGATCGCGGTATTCACCATTTTACTTACGCCGTTTATGTCCATAAAGATCCCTGGTATGCTTCCGATCTTATTCCTTTGGCATGGGATCTTAACGCCCCGCTTGTTACCATTCCGGGAAAGGCTGTTCTTGACGATCTCATAAAGATTACTTCTGATGACGCCGCTCTGGATACAATCAAGAAAAGCGAGGACGGGGAAGACATTATTTTGAGATTTCATGAAAACCACGGCGGACGGTCGTCCCTTAAAATTGAATTTAGCGCGCCGATCCTGGGCTGGGTTGAGGCGGACCTCATGGAAGAACCGGCCGGAACCTTTAAGAAACAGCAGATCATAAAGCGGGAACTTAAACCCTTTGAACTGGTCACTTTCAGAATAAAACTATGATCCGATCCCAAAGCGCCGCCGGCATTATCACGCCGCGCTTTTCTCCAGGCGGCGGTAAAGAGCCGTAAAGAAATCCCGGTTGTCCGCCTGGATATAATTTACGCGGCAGCCCATACGATTGAAGGTTTTCATGAATCTGAGGTAGTAAGCGGGGTTATCCATGGGGGGCTCCCCGGCCCGCCAGTCCCAGGCCGCTTCCTGCAGATCCACGACATAAATGCCGCAGTTCCTTATGGTTCCTTCTCCGCCCAGGGCATTCCGGGCCATGGACAGGGCCTTCTCAAAAACCATAGGCGACATTACCGCCGAGCCTACGGAAAGATACACCCCGCCTTCAAGGCCTTCTACGCTTGACACGTATTCCAGGAAATCCCGCTCGGCGCCGCGGCCGACAACCGCTCCGCGGTTTGCCCGGTGGGTGTAGATAATGTCATGGCCAAACATGGGATGGCAGGTAAAAGGCTTTCCTGCCCCGCAAGCGGCGGCAAGAGCGCTGTAAGAACTCCAGGGATGCGCTATAGAAAGAAAGCCTGAGGGGATGCGAAGTTTTTCAATGAGTTCATAGAAATCGAGCGCCGCCGCGGCGCCGGCGGCATTCGGGCAGGGAAGGGCGCGGTCTTTTGTTTTCAGAAAGTCTCGCGCCGTATCAAGAAGTTCTTCTCGTTCAGGAATAACAATGCCGTTTTTCAGGATCATGCTGCCTACCGCCGCGCCGTAACCGAGGCCTTCAAAGGCGCCTGCCGCCAGAGCCAGATTGATGTAAAGGCCGGTCTCTTCCCAGGTGCCGAAACGACCGAGGCTCACGTTTTTACGCACATCTTCACTGCTTTTTCCAAGAAAGGAAAATTCCCAGTCATGAATAACGGCGGCGCCGTTTGACGCCAAATGGGTAAACCAGCCTTTATTCAACATATTTCCGAGGAGTCTGCCAAGGCCGTTCTTTATTGAGTGGGCGCCGAAAGCGCAGATAACCGAAGCGCCTTTCTTTCGGGCGGCAATGATTTCCTGAGTTATCTTTTCCGCTTGTTCTTCAAGGATCGGCGAAACCGGTTTCTTGTCCCTGCCGTCCGATGTCCCGATACAAACGCCGGCTTCGGCTGCCTCGGCGGCGGCTTCAATTTCTACTTTGCTTAACCGCTCTCTTAAAGGACTGCTTGTGAGCCGCGAAGGATCAAACTGTTTTCCCATTTCTCTCACTCCCATCCAAGAAGACGCGCCATGTTCCCGCCCCATGAAAAATCGGGGATTAAAATATCGGCCCCCCCAAGAATAAGGCGTTCCCTCTTGGAAACATTACGGCCGTAGCGTTGTCTTTCATCACTCAATACGCCGATGGCAAAAAGGCCCGCTTTTTTCGCTTCCCGCATCTCCACAGGACCATCGCCAAAAACCACTACACGGCCTTCGCCGCATGTTCCTCCGGCGGCCTTTATTTCCGCGATGATGTTCTGTACAACTATCTTTTTGGGATCGTTCTTTATATCTCCTACAGAACCGTGTATGCCGCCGGTAAAAAGATCCGCGTAACCCAGGAGCCGCGCTTCCCGGCGGAGGTCTTCCTCGTCAGTACCGCTGGCAAGATAGAGTTTCGTTCCGGCCTTTGCGAGACTTTTAAGAAAAGCCGCCGCTCCCTTGATAGTTACGTCCTCAACGGACAGCCTGCCCGTGCGGACTCCTTCGAGCCGCTTTTCCATAGAATCGAGCAATGCCTGATTATAAATATGCTTGTATTCTTCAGGCGGGAGCAGGTCTTCTTCTTTTACATAACCGAAGGAGATAACCATGTCCCGCAGCCGGTACATTTGAGCCAGGGTCTGAACGCCGGTGGTCTTTTCGATCACCGAAGAAACGGCCTGGTTTATGCGGGCAAGTTCATCACTTTTAACCGCCGGAGCCCCGGCTTTTGGGACGGAAGAATTCCCTCTTATTCTGCCTAAAACAGCATTGACCATCACGGTATGCATCACCGCTTCCCAGCCCTGACGCAGTACAGAGACAGTACCGTCATGATCGAAAATCGCGGCATCGGGGAAACCGCCGCGGCGGCCTGTTTCAATATTAATAATTTCAATATCCGTTCCGGGGGCGAAGCAGGCAAGGGTTTCGTTACGGGCGAGGCGCGAATTGTAATTGAAGTCCCCTTCCTCCGCCAGGGCAATGACTTCTTCTATTGTGGGGCATCCTGTTTCATAAAGCCTCCCCAGGGAAACCCCGGCGGAAAAAGTACCTATCAAGGCAGCGTCCCGAATAGGAATCCCCGCGCCCCAGGCGGTAACAAGCCCCGCAAGGAACGCATCACCGGCGCCGACAATATCTATCTCCTTTGTAAAGTGAAGGCTGTTTATCCCGGTACAGCCGTTTTCGTCCTGCACAACGGCGCCGTCTTCCCCGAGGGTCATCACCACCGGAAGCCCCCACATCTCAAAAAGCTTTTTCACGGCAAAGCGGTAGTCCGCCGCCTGCTGTGGAGCTATCCCCCGGGCTTTCAATATTTCTTCCGCTTCCCTGTTGTTAAGTTTACGTATAGTATGATCATAACGGTTATTGAGTTTTCTACAGTCCGAAAACCATGTAACCTTATCCCGGTTTGAGGCAATAAAGGCTGCCAATTTTTCCTGAAAGTAATGCGCGTGCAGGCCTGAAGGAACCTGCTCGTTTATAATAACGCAGTCGTAATTATCGAGCTGTTTCTCAAGAAGGAACAAAAGACGATCTATTGTTTCTTCCCGGGGGTGGTTTTTATTTCCCATATCATATCGGGGAAGCTCGTTCCGGCCTGAATATATTTTGTGATACACATGGGTCTGCCACTCTTCATTCTGTACCAGGACGCCCGAAGTTCCGATGCCTTTTTGGATCAGGAGATCGAGGACTATCCTGCCCCAGCAGTCATTCCCGATAATACCGTAGAGATCCGTCCTCCCCGCGCCAAGACCGGCGCAGTTGACAGCCGTATTTCCGGCCCCTCCGGGAAGCTGCTTGGTTTTAAAAACCGAGCACGCCTGGAGCCCTGTTTCTACCGAGACTTCCGCGCCCTTTTCCTCGATAAAGTAGTAGAGATCCAGGCAGATGTCGCCTATCACCGCAATGGAGGGGGGCTTTTTGTAAGGCAAAAAATTATTCAAATTCATGTTAACCAAAAGACCTTTTTACGATACATATTGCAACCGGTTGCAAACAGTTGTAGATTATAATAATCTAAAGTATACTGTATGTCAAGAAACATGAACAGGGAAATTACTATAGCAGATGTCGCTCGGGCAGCCGGTGTTTCAAAGTCCACCGTTTCCAGGGTTATTTCAAAACCCTCACTGGTAAAAAAGGGCACGAGAGATAAAATTCTCACCATCATTGAACATTCCGGTTATATACCCAACAGCCTGGCCCAGAGTCTTGCGGGAAGTTCTACCAGGACCGTCGGAGTTATCATTGATGAGTTGTCCAATTTTTTTTTCATCGAAATCGCGGAAGGTATAGACAGCGTCATTTCGGCTGCCGGATGTTCAATGCTTCTTTGCAGTTCCCGCTGGATTGCGGAACGGGAGAGTTCCCTGGTTCGTTCCATGATTTCCAGCCGGGTTGACGGCGTACTCCTGGCGCCGGTTTCTGAAAAATCCGAAGCTGTCGCGCTGCTTGAAAACAGGGGTATCCCTTTTGTGCTCATGAACTGTATTCCCAGGTCAAAAAAAATATCCTGCGTAGCTTTGAATAATGTTATGGGCGGCCGTATCGCGGGCGGTTTTATCAACGGACAACAAAAA
>JAISAK010000108.1 GCA_031266695.1 Treponema sp. | reverse complement strand
CAGTTTTCTTAAAACATCATCAAAATCCAGAGGCTTGCCCAAATGATCGTTCATTCCCGCGTCAAGACATTTTTCAATATCTTCCCGGAACGCATTAGCGGTCATTGCAATTATCGGAATTTTCTTTGCTGATTCCGGTAATTGCCCGCTGTTTTTCAACGATTCCTCAAGGGCGCGAATTTTGCGGGTGGCCTCGTAACCGTCCATTTCGGGCATCTGCACATCCATAAAGATCATGTCGTATTTGTCCGGCGCTTCGGAGAACATGCGAAGCGCCTCGCTGCCGTTCTCGGCACAGTCGATGAAGATCTTTTTGGGTTCAAGGAGCGCGAGGACTATTTCCCTGTTGATGTCAACATCTTCGGCCAGAAGGATACGGCAGCCCTCAAAATTGTCGCCGTAGTCTTCGGCCTTTCCGGGGCCCATCTCGGGTGTGTAAAGGCCGATACATTCGTTGATTAAATCGGCGATTGCCGAAGGAAAGAGGGGCTTTGCGAGAAATTTATCCACCCCGGCTTTTCTCGCCTTGTCTTCTATTACTCCCCATTCGGCGCCCGATATCATGGTCACCACCGATTTATCGCTGTTGAATTTTTTGATGCGCCGTGAAAGCTCCATGCCGTTCATGCCGGGCATGCGCCAGTCAATAAAATAAATATCGTAGGCCCCGTTTTTTTTGAGAAGCCCGAGGGCTTCTTCGCCGCTTTCCGCAACGTCACAGACAATGCCGAAATGCTGGGCGATTTCCTTAAAGTAATGAATTATTTCCGGCTCGTCGTCAACGGCGAGGATTCGCACATTGCTCCAGTTGACGCCGTCCTTGAGGCGGGGGCGGTGTTTTTTCGCGTCCCGGTTCAGGACTACGGTAAAAGAGAAGGTGGAACCCCTGCCCGGTTCCGATACAACCCCAATATTGCCGCCCATCATTTCAACAATGCGTTTCGAGATGGCAAGCCCAAGCCCGGTGCCCCCGAATTTGCGGGTTGTGCTGCTTTCCGCCTGTTCAAAGGAATTGAACAGGCGCGACTGTTGTTCTTCGCTTATGCCGATGCCGGTATCGTTTACTTCGATCTGAATGGCGCAGCGGCTGTTTTCTTCGGAAAGCAGATGGGCGTTAAGCCGGACGGTTCCTCCCTCCGGGGTAAACTTTACCGCGTTGGAAAGGAGGTTGGTGATAACTTGGGAAAGCCGCTGATCGTCGCCTATGAGAGTCTGGGGGATATTCTTGTCAAGGGTTACATAAAAAGACTGCTGCCGTTCGTCCACGCGGAAATTGATGACGTTGACCACCTTCTGCAGCATCTTCTCAAAGTCAAAACTTACCGGCGAAAGCTCCAGCTTGTTGGCTTCGATTTTAGACATGTCAAGGATGTCATTAATGACTCCCAGAAGGTGGGTGGAGGCGTCTTCGATTTTTCCCAGGCAGTAATCTTTTTTTTCTATGTCGTCGGCGGCTTTACCGATAGAGGTCATTCCGATTATCGCGTTCATGGGCGTTCGCATTTCATGGCTCATGTTGGAAAGGAAATTCCCCTTTGCCTGACTCGCCTGCACCGCCTGTTTCAGCGCTGCGGCGCGTTCCTTTTCCATAAGATCCCTGGCAACCGCGCCCGCGACGGCGCTGCTTACCATGGCGACAAGCCGGGAGTCGCTTGCGCTCCAGCGGCGTTTGTTGACACATTCTTCCACGCTGAGGATGCCCCAAAAATTCCCGTCGACATACAGGGGCGCCCAGATAAAGGATTTAAGATCGGCCTTTTCAAATACCCTGTACCGGCCCTTCGCTTCGCTGTAGATATCGTTGATGAACAGAGTCGGGACGTGTCCCTTCGGCGGCATACGGCCGGGAAAGGTGTTGTTGATAAGGTCGTTGAAACCTGCCTTTGCGGGATCGGGCTTCCATTTGTCTTCGGAAAACCATGTGTAAACGGGGAAGCTTTGTTCGGTTTCCCTGTCGGCCACCGCGATAAGAATCCTTGTTACCTTAAGGAATTCGCCCGTTTGGCGGAGGGCATCTTTGATAAGAGTCTCCATGGGCGAAGGGGAAATAAAGTTCTGGGAAATTTCCGACATAAGCTCCTGCTGTTTAAGCTGAACGCTGAGCATGATCTCGTTATTGCTGCGGACTATCGCGTTGGCAAGGAGCAGGCTTGCGGAACGGAGTATGTTCACGGAGTCTTCGGAAAACGCCCGCTCCCCGCGGCAGTCGTCAAAGCTTACAAAACCCCAGAATATTTCCTGCAGAAAGAGGGGGATGACCAATATGGATTTAATGCCGAAGGGCTCAAGGGTTTTCCGCTCATTTTCAGAAAGAAGCCCGATCGCTCCGTTTACGCATTCGCCCGCCCGGAACTTGCTTTCCCATTCGGGAATGCTGTCGATGTAGGCGTAGCCTGATTTCGCCACGACGGAATTTTCGCGGGAAGCCTTCTCGCTGAGCCATTCGTACTCCTGCATGTAGTGGAGCCGGCCCTCTATCATCCTGTTTCTCCAGATATACATCCGGTCGGCGTCAACGCACCTGACCAGGAGTTCCATTGTCCGGGAAAGGGTTTTATCAAGCTGGTCCATTTCCGATTCAAGAAGTATCTGGGCGGTCTGATTAACCACCCGCAGCAGTTTGCCATGATCGAAAAGAGCGTCCCTGGCCTGGCCGGCCTTGTATTTTTCCCGGGTAAAGATACGGTTTTGAAAAATAATGACAGCGCCCAGGCTGAGGCCGACAACCAGCATGGTCTGGATATGATCCAGGTATTGATTGGACTTGCTTATCTCCGCCACCAGGCGGGAAAGGGGAGGCCGGGAGCCGAAAAAATAGCAGGAGATGGCCAGAAGGATATGGGTGACAAGAAAAATCACCCGGCTCCTTCCCCAGGTAAGCAGGAAGATCATGACTATGCTCATGATAAAGAAGCCCGACATGGCGCTTTCCAGCCCGCCCAGGGCAAAATAGGCTACGGGAAAGAGAACGTCGCAGAGTACGATGACCGTAATCCAGCGGCATACCGTATACAGCTTGAAATGGTTTGATATATACATGAGGCCGGCGATGGAAAAGAGCATCATCCAGATTACGATGATTACAAAAATATGGGCGCCCATGAGAGCACGGGTGAATGCCGCTATAAAGGCGGCGGCTATGCCGACCAGGTAGATGACGTTGGTCAAGCGTCCTTCCAGGGGAATGTCTTCCGTGTAGACATAATCTCTCAGCAGCGAATTTAATCCCGTCATGCGTTTTCCCCTCATCAAATGAGACAGTTCCAAAACCCCGGGTTTCGGAACCACTCCCTTAAAAACCGTTCCGGTGAATTACCTGCGGGTTTTTGGGCTTATCAATATCAGCATTATATAATACTATAAAAGACATCGGGAAGGGGAAAAAATTGCTGCATATCGCGTTTACCGGAGGCGGAACCGGCGGGCATATCTATCCCGGCCTTGCGGCGGCGGCGGAACTTGGCAGGCGCTGCGCCGAAAGGGGACGGGGCTGCCGCGTTTTCTGGATCGGTTCCGGCGCCGGCATGGATCGTTCCATTGTCGAGGCCGCGGGGCTGGAATTTTTCGGCGTGCCCGCGGGAAGGTTCCGGCGTTATTTTTCCCTGAAGACGATTCCCGATTTTTTCCGGGTGCTGGCCGGTTTTTTCGCTGCCCGGCGCATATTGAAAAGGGAAAAGGCGGATCTCCTGTTTTCCAAAGGCGGTTTTGTCAGCGTCCCTCCCTGCGCCGCGGCCGCTTCGCTGGGGATTCCGGTTTTTACCCACGAATCCGATTACAGCCCCGGCCTGGCGACGAAGATCAATATCCGCTTTGCCCTGCGCCCGGGGGGGAAGATTTTCTGCGCCTACGAGGATACCCTTCGCTTTCTGCCGGCCTCCTCTGCGGGGCGCGTCGTGGTAAGCGGCAATCCGGTGCGCGGCGAATTCCGTAGCGCCGGCCCGGAACGGGGCAGGGCCTTTCTGGGAATCGGCCGGGACGAGCGGATCCTCCTCGTTCTCGGAGGCAGCCAGGGCGCCCTGGAGATTAATCGGCTGGTCAGGGAAAGCCTTGCGGCTTTGACCCGCTGGTATACGGTGGTGCATCAGACCGGGCAGGACAAAGAGGCCGGCGCCGGGCCGGCGGAGCGTTACAGGCCCTATCCTTACATCGGGGCCGAAATGCCCCAGGTGCTTGCGGCGGCGGAACTGGTGCTGGGGCGGAGCGGGGCGGGAACCATCTGGGAAAGCGCGGCCCTTGCAAAGCCCCTGGTCCTCGTTCCCCTCTGCGGTTCGGGAACCCGCGGGGATCAGGTGGAAAACGCCCGCTATTTTGAAAAGGCCGGCGCGGCCCTTGTGCTGTACGGAGAAGAGGCGAACCGGGACAGCCTGGTAAGGGTCATCGGCGATCTTGCGGAGAACCATGAAAAACGGCGGCTTATGGCGGAAGCTTCCCGAAAGATTGGGGAAAGGGACGGAGCGGGCCTGATTGCGGAGGCGATACTCGAATCCCTGAAAAGTCAAAGTCCGGCCAAATGAGCTTGTTCCAATAGAATGTTCGATAACCGGAACCCTAAAAGAGGTTATCCAACAAGTTCAATATATTTTTTTGGAGAAAAACCATGAGCTTCGCGGCGATTGACCTTTTGTTTATAGCCCTCATCGTAATTTTTACCCTGCGCTGCGCCCTCAGGGGCTTTGTGGGGGAGCTTTTTTCTATGGCTTC
>JAISAK010000032.1 GCA_031266695.1 Treponema sp. | reverse complement strand
GTGTGGTCGAACCGAAGGTTCGTCGTGGTTGAATAGGGAATTCCCGGGATTTAGGTACAGGGGGATGTGCCCGTAGCGGGACAGGTCTACCCAGCCGGCGTTCGCCGCGCGATCCGTGCCGGCGCGCCGGCCGCGGGACACCTTTACCCCTTCGGCGCGCAGAAGTTTTGCCTGCAAACCGCCGCCCCGGCAGCTGTCCAGGGCAATGAAGCCGTCCGCCCTGACAACCCGGTGCCAGGGGAGCTTGTACTTCTCCGACATTGAATGGAGTACCCGCACTACCTGCCGCGCGCCGTTGGGAACCCCCGCGGCAAGGGCGACATCGCGGTAACAGGAAACCCTGCCCGGCGGAATGGAGAGAAGAACATCCAGAATCTGTTCGGTTGTCCGGTTCATTCGTATTATGATACCATGCCTTGCCAGAAAATAAAGGCTCCTTTATGATGTATCCATTGGTCAAACCTCCGCGGTTTGCTCTCTTATTTTCAACCAGGAAGGAGATGTGTCATGGAAGAGATCTTGAAATTTTTGCAGGAAACCAAAGTTTTTTTTCTCGCGACCGCCGACGGAAATCAGCCCCGGGTAAGGCCCATGGGTTTTGTCATGATCTACGAGGGCAAGCTCTGCTTTTGTACGAACAACAAGAAGGATTTGTTCAAACAAATGAAGGCCGGCCCGAAGATCGAGATCTGCGCCTGCGCCCCCGACAGAAGATATCTCAGGATAAGCGGGAACATAGCCTTCAATCCCGCCAGGGCGGCGAAGGAAAAGGCCCTGGAAATTAATCCCCACCTTAAAACCATGTACAGCGTTGACGACGGCATCTTCGAGATTTTCTATTTCGAGAAAGCGACAGCCGTTTTCTCTGATATGGAGGGCAGCAGAAAAGAGCTGCACATCTAGCAGCTCCAGCAGCCTGTTGCAAAGGAGGAAATTATGAAACACGGTTTATTGTACGGTCTTTTGCTGGGGGCCGTTGCCGGCTCCGGTTTTGCGGCGGACAATAATATTTTTTCGTATAAAGTAGGGGGTCTTGAAGTGTATACCCTGGTGGAGAACCGGGGGCTCGGCCGGCCGGATGTCCTGATTGGCCTTGACAAGGCGGCGCTGGACAAATACGGCAGAGGGGGAAACTACCAGTCCGAGACCAATACCTTCCTTATCAAAGGGCCGAATCAGATTGTGCTGGTGGACACCGGCTTCGGCACTACCCTTTTTGAAAGCCTCAAGACCCTGGGAGTCAGCCCCGACAGCATTGACGCGGTGCTTATTACCCATCTGCACGGGGACCATTTTAGCGGCCTTCAGAAGGACGGCAAGGCCCTTTTCCCCAGGGCGAAGGTATACCTTGCCCGGCAGGAAAGGGACTACTGGACCAGGACAAACGTGAATCCGGGCGCGGCGGCGGCGCTTGCCCCCTACGGTTCGAAGGTTGAAACCTTCCTCCCCGGCGAGCTTGGCTCGAAGCCGGAGGAATTGCTCCCCGGCATTACACCCATCGCCGCCTTCGGCCACACTCCGGGGCACACCCTCTTCATGGTGGAGTCCTCCGGCCAAAAGCTGCTTATCTGGGGAGACCTGATGCACGCCGAGCTTATTCAGTTTCCGCTGCCCGGTATTTCCGTCACCTACGATACCGATCCCGCGGCGGCGGCCGTTGTCCGCAGGCGCGTGCTTGAGTACGTCGTGGCGAATAACATTCCCATCGCGGGAATGCATCTGGTGTATCCCGCCGTCGGCAGGGTAAGCAGAGAGGAAAGCGGGTATAAGCTGACCCGGGCCGAGTAGGGCGGAGCAAAGCAGTCCGCCAAGGACTGTTTAGCCAAAAAAAGTGACGGCGCCCGGCGCCGAAGGCACATCTTACCTTGCATGTATTTTGCCGGCGTTTAGCTCCTCCCACAGGGGTATGGCTTCCATAGCCCCCTTGCGGGAGACGGCGATAGAGGCGGCTTTGCAGGCAAGGCCAAGGGAATCTTCAACCGAAAAATCCCTGTACCGGGCGGCGATGAAGTATCCTGTAAAAGTGTCGCCCGCGCCTGTGGTATCCACGACAGGGGTCTCCGTAATTTCGCCCTTTGCCCGGTATTCGCCGCGGCCGTAGTAAGCGCCTTCTTTTCCGACGGTGAGTATAATTTCCGCGGAGGGGAAGCGCCGCGCCAGGAGATCCAAAATGGCTCCGTAGTCCTGCCGGTCTTCACCCGCCGCCGCCAGCGCCGCGCCTTCAATTTCGTTGACAAAAAATACATCCACAAGATCAAGGGGAAGCCGCAGCGCCTTTTCGTCAAGGGGCGAAGGATTCAGGCAGATGCGCAGGCCCCGCTTTTTTGCGCCCCGCATAATATCGGCGGTACAGTTTATCTCGTTTTGCAGAAGAAGCGTATCGCCGGAGCCGAAGTTCGCAAGAACCTTTTCAATTTCTTCAACCCTGATTGCGCCGTTGCCTCCCGAGTAGAGAACAATGGAATTTTGTCCCTTCTTATCCACCTGGATTAGGGCCTGTCCGGTGGCGTCCCCGCATACCGTTATGTGATCCGTATTTACCCCGTAGGACCGAAGCAGCTCCGTCAGAAAGCTTCCGTCGGCGCCGATCTTTCCGGCCAGGTACACCTGCATGCCCGCTTTGGCGAGCGCCGCTGCCTGGTTTGCGCCCTTGCCGCCCGCGCCCCGGCTTAACGCGCCGCTTGCGATGGTTTCACCGGGTTTGACAATGTGATCGACCGAAAAAATAAGGTCGATATTCAGCGAGCCGTATACAAGGACTTTCATAACTGTCTCACGCTGCTGCGGATTACCAACTTTCCGGAAATCAGAATATTTTCCGCCGCAAGGTCCGAGGGATTGACGATCCGCTCCGATAATTTTTCCACGGCCCGCCGGCCTATCTGCTGGGTGGAAACCCGGATGGTAGTCAGGGGCGGATCGGAAAAGCCGCTGGACGGGAGATCGTCAAAGCCGATAACGCTTATATCTTCGGGAATGTTGAAATCATGGCTCCGCAGGGCCTTCATGGAACCGTAGGCAATGATGTCGTTCATGCAGAAAAACGCCGTGGGAAGGTTTTTTCCGCGGTCAAGGTATTTGCCCATGTCCCTGCTTGATCCTTCAAAGGTGGGATCCACGCTGACAATAAATTTTTCCTGAACCGGCAGGGAAAAATATTCCATTGCCTCCCGAAAACCAAATTCCCGCATCCTGAAATTACGGGTTTCGTAACTGCTTTTGACAAGACCGATGCTCCGGTGCCCGGCCTTGTAAAGATGATCGATTGCCTTGAAAACCCCGTCCACGTTATCCATGTCAACACAATCGTAAACCGAAAGGGGAAAGTAGGTGTCGATAAAAACAAGGGGCTTGCGCAGACCCGTAAAAAACGCCAATTCATGATCGTTCAGTTCGGTGCCTAAAATGATAAAACCGTCCACCTCGGTTTCTTTTTGGGATTCGATAATTTCCTCAATATCCACCCGGTTGAAAAAGGAAACCTCCAGTTTGTATTTTCCTTTTTTTGCCCCCGTTTCTATACCCTCAAGGTATTCGGTGATAAAGGCATGGTGCCGTTCATTTACGATATGCCCGTGCTTTGCGATCTTGAGGAGCCGGATAGTGATATTTTCGTTTATATACTGTTCGGAGAAAGTGTGCCGGTAACCCATTTTTTGGGCGATATTGATAATTTTCCGCCTTAGCTCGCCGGAGACCCCGGCTTTGTTGTTCAGGGCCAGCGATACGGCGGAAGGGGACACTTCCGCCGCCTTTGCGATATCAATTATTCGGGACGGCATATTTCATTTTATCTGGTTTATAGCGGCCTTGTCAATTATAATTTAATAAAATTTAGTAATAACTAAAAAAATTTAGTTTGAATATTTATCGAATTTTGAAGCGGATATAATTCTATATATTGTATAAAGTTATACTCAGAAAATGGGCGGCGGTGGTAAAATAAAAAATAATGCTTGACATATAAATAATCATGATGTAATAATAGATAAACTGGGTATAAATAATTTACTAAAATATTTAGTTATGACAAGGAGGAGATTCATGGAACAGGATGATGCAAGCTTATTGAAGCGTCTGCGCAAGCCTTCGGGCCCGGTCGATGTGGTTCTTGATACCGATGCCTTTAATGAAATTGACGATCAATACGCTTTGGCGTTCCTAATCAAAGTTCCCGAAAAACTCCGCCTGAAAGCCGTCTATGCCGCGCCTTTTTTTAACAAAAAATCCGCCGGCCCCGGAGACGGTATGGAAAAAAGCTATGACGAAATTAAAAAAATTCTCGCCCTGATGAAGCGGGAGGATTTGGGCCGCCTGGTTAAAAAAGGATCCCCCGCATTCCTGCCTTCGGAAACCGAACCGGTAGATTCTCCGGCCGCCCGTTCCCTTGCGGAGCTGGCCATGACGTATTCCGAAGACAGGCCCCTTTATGTTATTGCCCATCGGGGCAATTACCAATGTTGCTTCCGCGCTCTTGTTAAAACCGGAAATCAAAGAACGGATTGTGGTCATCTGGCTTGGCGGCCACGCGTTTCATTGGCCGGAAAACAGGGAATTTAACTTGTCCCAGGACGTGGCCGCGGCGAGGATTATTTTCGGATGCGGCGTCCCCGTGGTACTGCTGCCCTGCATGGGAGTTGTATCTTCCTTTACAACCACCGGCCCGGAGCTGGAATATTGGCTGCGGGGGAAAAATGAACTCTGCAATTATCTGATTGACGCTACCGCCGAACATGCCAGGGAACATCAGAATAATATAGCTGCCTGGGCCAAGGTTATATGGGATGTAACCGCCATAGCGTGGCTTTTGGACGGCGATTATATGCTTGACCGGCTGGAGCCGAGTCCTATCCCCCAATACGATCATCATTACAGCTTTGACAAAGGGCGGCATTTTATCCGTTATGTTTACCATATTAACAGGGCAAAATTATTTGAAGTGTTATTTAAAAAACTGGCTGAATAAGGAACCTTTCCCAAAACCCGGTT
>JAISAK010000189.1 GCA_031266695.1 Treponema sp. | reverse complement strand
GCGCTCCGATGAATCCCCAGGAGAATTTGGCGGTGGAGCTCGCGAAGTCCGCCCTCGACAAGAGCGACGACCCCAATTCGGGCATGAGCAGCCGCATGAAAGATATCCTCGAAGGGCTTAATCTGCTTTCCGTGGAGATTCCATGAAAATCGGCCGCGGAATATTTTCCGTGTTTATAGGTTTTGTTCTCTTCGGCCCTCTAATTCCCCTTTGGGCGGAAAATATTAATCCCTTTACTATGCCCTCGGCGCGTTATGCGGCTCTTGGCGGAAACCATGCCGCCCTGGCCGACGATTTTGATTCCCTTTTCAACAACCCCGCGGCTTTTGCGGGCCTTGAAGATGAGTACAGTGTGGCGGAATTAAGCCTTGGCGCCTACGGCCCTGTTTTTGAAATCCTGGATATAATACTTGGGCCCGCGGACTCTTTGGAGAATTTGGATCTTTCCGGCATTATCGGGGACAAGGGTTTTGCCGCGGGCTTTGATCTGGGCGGCCCCGTTTCCGCCGGCTGGGTCGGCAGGGGGCTTGGGTTCGGACTGTTCAGCCGTTTCAGCTCGGTCTTTACGGCGGCGGGCTCGAATCTGAAAGCCGTTGTTTCCGGTGATGTGCTTTTGCTGGGGGGCTACTCCTTCAGGGTAATAAACAGGGAAAGGCATGTCCTGGACACGGGTTTTATGGGAAAGGGTTTTGTCCGAATGGGCATTGATCTTGAAAGCAGCCTTTTAAATGTCGAGACCCTGCTTGACGACACGGACAACCTGCCTTTTGCCACCGCCCTCGGCATCGGTTTTGATCTGGGTCTTAAATATACCTTTGCGGAGAATTTGAGCCTTGCCCTGGTTTGTTTTGACGTATATTCCCCCGCGATAGTAACCACCTACAAATCTTTTGAGGATTTTAAGAACAAGGAAAGCCCCCTGGAACCGGGGCATAACGCAAAGGTCAAACCCCGCCTGAATTTGGGAATTCAGTATCGAATCCGTTCCTTTTTTCTGGAAAAATACATTTCCGAATTGATTTTTTTAACCGATTACCGGGATTTTATCGACCTTTTTTCCCTCATCCCGAGAAACCCTGTCCTGAATTTCAGTTTCGGCCTGGAAGCGGTGATAATGGAAAAGCTCAGCCTGCGAATAGGCGTTGCGGACGCCCTTCCCGCGGCGGGCTTCGGCCTGGATTTAAGCTTTATGAAATTCGATTGCGCTATTTACGGCAGGGAACTGGGCATCGATCCCGGTATTCAGAGTACCTATGCCCTGGCTTTCGGCCTTCTTTTCCGGTACTGACCTATTCTTTTTTGACCAATTCGTCGTAGGCCAGGCGCGCCGCTTCCTGTTCGGCGCTTTTTTTGTTCCGCCCCATGCCGGGGCCGTAGATACTGTTATCCACGCTCACTTCCACCCAGAAAAACCGGGAATGTTCGGGCCCCGCGCGCTTAACCAGCCGGTATACCGGATAGGCGCGGAACCGGCGCTGGCAATACTCCTGCAAAAGGGACTTATAATCGCTGTGGTAATTGACATCGGCAACCCGCTCTATCTCCGGGGTGATGTAACGGCTGATAAAGGTAAAAACCGCCTTGTATCCGGAATCGAGGTAAAGGGCGCCGATGAGGGCTTCCAAAGCGTCGGCTAAAATCGTTTTTTTTGTACGGCCGCCGGAAAGTTCTTCGCCCTTGCCGAGGAGCAGCATATTATCAATTTGCAGAATCCGGGCAAGCCCCGAAAGAACTTCTTCGGATACCACTACGGATTTTATCTTGGCAAGATCGCCTTCATTCCTGTCTGCGAATTTTTTATAGAGCAGCGTCGCGGTAACCGCGCCCAGGATGGAGTCGCCGAGGAATTCAAGCCGTTCATTGTTTATCTTGAAGCCGGACTCGTTGGATACCGAACGATGCATGAAAGAAAGGTTCAAAAGCTCAAAGCTTCTGAACCTGAAACCGACGGTCTTCTGAAACGCCGCCAATTTTTTCTTTCTTCCCGAATCAATTGCCGGGATATCCCCCATTTTATTTCTGCTGGGATTTAATATACTCGTAGGCGTCACGGACAGTTTCAAATTCATTGGCCTTTTCATCGGGAATGGATATACCCATTTCTTCTTCAATGGCATAAACCAATTCATAGGTATCCAGGCTGTCCGCGCCGAGATCCTGGCGGAAAGACGCTTCCATAGTGATCTTTCCCTCATCAACCTCCAGTTTGTCGGCGATCAATTTCTTCATTGTTTCAAACACATTATCCGGTTTAGATACTTCATCCATTCTGATAATCCCCTCGTTTTTTTGGTTAAACCTTTGAATCAGGAACAATCACCTGCTTACCCCGGTAAAAACCGCATTTGGGACAGGCCCGATGCAGTAAAACATTGTTTCCGCAGGTACTACACGCAACCATAGTGGGAGCGATAAGCTTCATGTTAATCGACTGCCGTCGGCGAGTCCGCGCCTTCGACGTTTTAAATCTGGGTACAGCCATTTAAAACCTCTCTAAAATCTATATTCTGATAATAACAAAAAACACATTTTGTGTCAAGGTGTCCGCGCAAAATACATTCAAGGTAAGATATCATACCCCTTGGCCTTGCCTGCCCGGCTCCTATAAAAGATATCCAAGGTAATATGTCATACCCCAAGCGGCAGGAATGAAATTAATGGCCTCCACAGTGGGGCCGCCAAAGCCGCCATTCACTTGCCTGTAGAATCCGCCTCCACAGCCCGTCGAACCACAGGTTCGAAACCTTTGGTTCGAGG
>JAISAK010000125.1 GCA_031266695.1 Treponema sp. | reverse complement strand
GATTACCGGGGGCAGGTAATCATCTTTGCCGTAGTGGTAAGTTCCATCAAGGATGAGATCATTACCTGTGAAGCCCCGGAGTTTCTCTACAAAAACCTTGATCGTTCCTTTTCCCGAATAGCCGCTCCCCCGGATATCCAGGTGCAGTTTACCTTTCTCGGCGATCGCTACAACCTTTCTTTTCCCAAAGTTGCGGAATATGAAACCGGCGAAATAGGAGAATTTTACCGCAACCTTGATCCGAAGAATCTTTCGGGGCTTATCGAGCAGATGGCGGGCTGGATCAAGGGTTATGCGAACGGCTACAAGCTGCTCATATTTAAGGATGCGAAACCGGCGAGTACCGAAGAGCGGATTGTGGCGGAAACGGGGAAAACCCTTTACCTGCCTTCCACCCTGGCCAATTTCCCCCAGGCCGACCCCTACCCCAAAAAGCGCATCATTACCGAGGAGATGTTCAAGCGTTATCTGGAAAGCACCGGCGTCGATCTTGCCTATGTGGACAACGCCTGCGCCCGTTTTATCAAGGCAAAATTCGACAGCGGAATTTTTTCCGACGCCTGGATACCGGTACTTTTTCAGGAATATGTTATCGGCTATATCCATATCTGGGTTAACAAGGAAGGAAAACTTCCCTTTGATTTCAGCGTAATTGACACGCTGTACCAGTTCGCCAAGGTGCTGGCCTATTCACTCAAGATCAACGGCTATTTTGAAAAAGGCAGGCTTAAGAACGAACCCTTTGAAGGCAAGGTGATAGACATAAGCGCCTCGGGGGTGCTGTTTGCCTATCCCCATTCCGGGCTCTCCTCTACCCTGCTGCCCGACAGCGAATTGGAGGTGAAGATCATAAGCCCCCGGCGCAGTATCAACGCGGTTGCCAAAATCGTACGCCGCTACAAGGATAATTCTATGGGTTACTTCGGCTGCCGTTTTCTTGATATGGCGCCCGAGGATCTTCGTTTCCTGTTTGAATTTATCTACGGCAAGCCCTTTACCGATACGGACGCGTCTTTCCTTACCGGCCAGGTCTGAAAAGGACCCGCGCCGCCGGAAGCTAATTCTTTGAAAGTTCCGTAATTGCCGACTGTAAGTCCGCGCAGATGGGGAAGTAACTTGCGAGTTTGATTTTTTCAATAACCTGTTTTACCGAACCCCTGACATTGGCGATGGCGAAGGAAAGATTCAGTTTTTTAACGGTTGATGAAATGTAAATGAGGGCGCCAATGCCGCTTGAGTCAATGGAATTGATTTTGTCGACGTTAAGGATGATACGTTCAACCTTTTTTTCGATCATTTTCATTACCAGCTCTTTAAGCAAATTTGAATCTGCCAGATACATATCGCCTTTAAGATCAAGGATATATATTAGCTGGTTGGTACGGATTTTGATTTCCATAAACTCACTCTATAAACAGGTTATACCTTTGCGGCATTTTAGTCAAATTCAGCGTTCCAGTTTCCGGTAAATATAACGGTGGGGGCTGTCCGCTGCCGCGCCCAGCCTTTCCCGCCGCCATTCGGTGTATTCCGACCAGTTGCCGTCGTACCAGATCACTTCGCCGTCTTCAAAGGCAAGGATGTGGGTAACGATGCGGTCGAGGAACCAGCGGTCGTGGCTTATCACCAGGCTTACCCCGGCAAAGCCGTCAAGGGCCTCTTCCAGGGCCCGCAGAGTGATTACGTCAAGGTCGTTGGTGGGCTCGTCAAGGAGCAGCACATTGGCCCCTTCCTTAAGCATCATTGCCAGGTTGAGCCGGTTCCGCTCGCCCCCGGAAAGGATCCCCACTTTTTTCTGCTGGTCGGCCCCGGAAAAATTATACCCCGCGCAATAGGCGCGGGAATTCACTTCCCGGGCCGCGGCGCCGGCGCCCAGTTTGATTATATCCAGCCCGCCCGAAAGCTGCTCCCAGACGGTTTTTTCGTTGTCCAGGCTGCCCCGCATCTGATCCGCGTAACCCAGCTTAACGCTGTCCCCCAGGCGCAGTTCCCCGGCGTCGGGCTTTTCCTCCCCGGTGATGATTTTGAAGAGGGTTGTTTTCCCCGCGCCGTTGGGGCCGATAATTCCCACACAGGCGCCCGGGGGGACGGTAAATTCCAGATTCTCAAAAAGCATCTTGTCGCCGAAGGATTTGGAAAGCCCCGCGGCCTCAATAACGAGTTTGCCCAGGTGGGGGCCCGCGGGAATGGTAATTTTATTCTCCCGCGCCTTTTCCCTTTCGCTGTCCTGAAAAAGTTTTTCGTACCGGGTTATGCGATCCTTGCTTTTGGCGTGCCTGCCCTTGGGACTCATGCGTATCCATTCAAGCTCCCGCTGCAGGGTCTTGCGGCGTTCGCTTTCGCCTTTTTCTTCCAGGGCCAGGCGCTGTTCCTTCTGCTCAAGCCAGAGCGAGTAATTGCCCTTCCAGGGGATTCCCTCCCCCCGGTCAAGCTCAAGTATCCAGCCCGCCACGTTGTCAAGAAAATAACGGTCGTGGGTAACGGCGATAACCGTCCCCGCGTAGTCCCGCAGATGCCGCTCAAGCCATGCCACGGTTTCCGCGTCCAGATGGTTGGTAGGCTCGTCCAGAAGAAGAATGTCCGACTTTTTAAGGAGGAGCCGGCACAGCGCCACCCGGCGCCGCTCGCCGCCGGAAAGATGATCCGCCCGGGCGTTGCCCGGCGGGCAGCGAAGCGCCTCCATAGCAAGCTCCAGCCGGCTGTCCAGATTCCAGCCGTCGGCCGCCTCGATGTTCTCCTGAAGCTCCGCCTGCTTAGCGCCCAGCTTGTCGTAGTCCGCACCGGGCTCTCCAAAGGCTTCGCTTATTTTATCGAACTCGGCGAGGAGGTCTACCAGATCCTGCACGCCTTCGGAAACAAGCTCCCTGACGGTTCTGCCCGGCTCAAGATGCGGTTCCTGCTCCAGCCAGCCGATTGTGTAACCGGGACTCACCGATGTTTCCCCGGAGAATTCCGTATCCGCCCCGGCAAGAATTTTGAGAAGGCTCGATTTTCCCGAACCGTTAAGGCCGATAACCCCGATCTTTGCTCCGTAAAAATAGGAGAGGCTTATGTCCTTAAGTACCTGTTTGGTCCCGTGTTTTTTGGAAACCCGGTACATGGAATAGATGATTTTTTTGTCGTCAACTGTCGGCATAGAAAAAGTATAACACAAGAAGGCTCGGGTGTCATTATTCCTGGTCTGCCTAACTCAAAAACCAGATGGACCACCAGTGAAGAACAGCCCCGGCAAGCACAAAGGCGTGCCAGACGACGTGGGCGCCGCGGCGGTTTCCCCTGCTGTACCAGAGGGTACCCAGGGTATAGGCAAGGCCTCCCGCTAAAAGAAAGAAGGTGCTTAAAAAGGGAATGGAGCGGACAAGGCGGTACAGGCCCAGGACGCAGGCCCAGCCCATAAGAATATAGACGACAAGCTCCACTTTTTTGATGAATTTAACATTCGCCGCGTAAAGGCTTATGCCGACCGCCGCGAGCCCCCATTCGATGCCGAAGTACACCCAGCCCAGGGCTCCCCGAAAGCCGAGCAGGCTGTAGGGCGTGTAGGTGCCCGCGATCAGGAAATAAATAGCGCAATGATCAATTATCCGGAATACACGCTTGGCCCCTTCGGCCTGAATGGCGTGGTAAAGCGTGGACGCGAGAAACATGGTAATCATGGACGCGGTAAAAATCACATAGGAAGTAACAGCCAGCCCGCCGCCGCCCGCTCCCCCCAGGAATCCGTCCGCGCGCAGGCAGAGCAGGACCAGCCCGGCGACGGCCAGGAGTACCCCCAGCCCGTGAAGAATGGAATTGGCTATTTCTTCTCCGGGGGTCTGGAAAGGAAGGGGAGCGGGAACGGGGAAACTTTCTTCGTTTTCATACATACTTTTACGACACCTCGTCCGCAGCAGGGTTGCGCCTTAATTAAGTATATAGTTCCCGGGTTTAATATTCCACCGGCTTCTCAGGGCATGGAGGTTTGAATCTATCGTGCCCTTTGAAATTCCAAGGGTTTCGGCTATCTCAAGATTGGTTGCGTAGATACGGACGCAGGCAAGGCGCTTCCGCATTCTTCCAAGGCGTATTCTTGTCCGTTCAAGCCTGGCTTTCAGTTTTTCCGCCTGGACGGTATTTCCCGGCGTAATTTTCAGCCGTTTCTCAAGTATGACGCAGTGATAAAATTGGCAGTAAATTCTTTCCCGCAGGGAATGGAGCCTGTCATCATGACGAAACCGCTGTTTCCGAATTTTTTCCACCAGCGACTTTAGCTGCGAGCTTTTCATTCCCACCACCGGCGCCGCCCGCTCAATAAAATCGTCGGACAAAAAATAATAGCATTTCAGGATCAAAATCAGGACCTGCCGCGGATTCCTTGCCCGCTTTGTACGGGGAACGGGTTCCGCTTCGGGATATTCCGGTTCGGCGCTTCCCGTGTAAGTATCGGAGACGCGGGCTGTCCACGCGGCGTATTCGGTAATCTGACGGCCGGCCAGCCCGGAACGGTATTCCTTTACCGACCAGTGTACTACGGAAACAATATAATTCTCGAAGGAAGAACCCGATTCCCGGTAGTTGTCCACGGCGCGGTGAAGGCGGGGATAAAACCAGGATAAATAATCACAACATTCATCCCTGCCCCAGTGATAAAGATTGAAACGATCCAGATCATCAAGAAGGGTTTGAAAAATCAAACCTTCAAATTTTTTTCTTTCAATCAGGCCGGCTGTGTAGTCTTTATAGAGGTCGTTAAGAGAAAGCGTATCCTGCATTGAATCCCCCTGTCCTTTGATATCGGTATTAAGGAGTCAATCCGCGGTTTTTCTTTAATCAAAATGACAACAATAATAAATATTTTTTTGGAAAATTCTAACGAAATACTTTTTCAAAGGCTTCGATAATTTTAGGCTTTATTTCCGAAATAAGTCCCTTTACGCTCATACCCGCCGCGTTCCTGTGTCCGCCGCCGCCAAAGGACGCGGCAAGGGCCGCTACGTCTATCCTGTCCCGCGAGCGGAGACCGGCGGTGCAGTTTTCCGGAGTTTCCTGCCTGATTATCACAATGGCTTCAACGCCCTTTACCGACTGGAGAAGCTGGTAGAGATTGTCGGAGTCGCGCCCTTCAAGGCCAAAACGCAGGGTGTCTTCGTATTCCTCGCAGCTCAGAATTAGCCGGCCCTCAAAGAGGGACTCCGCCCGCGAAAGGATATGGCCCATGAGGATTCTGGAAGCAAGGCTTTTACCGCCGTTAATCGCAAGGAACGCGTCCCTGGGGCTTGCGCCGGCGCGGATCAGTTTTGCCGCGGCTTCAAAGGTTTCCGCTCCCTTTTCGTCCACATGGCGGAAGTACCCCGTGTCGGTGCAGAGCCCGAAGAGAAGCAGCCCGGCCTCTTCTTTTGTCACCTTTAAACCAAGGGCCTCGATAAGCTCAAGGATCATGAAGGTTACCGACGGGGCCGCCGGATCAAGAAAGACGGGAGTTTCGGCGCGGTTTTCGGGATGATCCCCGGCGGCGTGATGATCGATAATCGCAAAAGGAAGGCCCTCGAGGTGCCGGGCAAGATCGCCTGTCCTTTCGGCCCCCGAGCAGTCAACCACAATAAGCCTCGCGCCGGCCTTTTCCTTTTCGCCGGGGGCCGCGATAAAGAGCGGCGCGAAGGACGCGATCTCCGTCCGTTTGAAGGGGCCCGCGGAGCAGGGAACAGCCTCGCTGCCCAGCCGCCGCAGCGCCGAGCAGAGGGCAAGCGCGCTTCCCACACAGTCGCCGTCGGGTTCCTTGTGTCCGGCCACGATAAACTTTGAACCGCTTTTTATAAAGTGAATCAATTCCCGGGGAACCGGCAGCGCCATGCTTTTTACCCTAACAATGCAGCAAAACGAACTGGGGCGTATCGCCCGATACTACCGGTTTGCCGTCTTTTATATACACGTCAATCTCGGTACGCATGCCGAAGGCCCCGCCCGCCGTTTCTTTGGCGGAGGGGAAATAAATTCCCGGCTCCAGGGAGAAACAGGCGCCGTCCAGTAAAAGCCGGGTGTCGGGGAATTCGACGGAATCTATGTTTACGCCGGAGCCGTGTACCTCGGTATCAATTCCGTGTCCGGTGCGGTGGCGCAGGGCCTCTTCAAAACCCGCGCCGGCAAGGATCTCTCTTGTCCTGCGATCAATATCCGCGCCCGCCGGCCGCCTGCCCGCTTCAAGTTCTTCCCCGATGAACCGCAGGGCTCCCTCGCGGGCTTCAACCAGTCCGGCGAAAGCCTTTTCAAGATGCGGCGCGGGCTGCTCTGCGTATACTCCGACCCAGGAAATATCCGCGTAGATGCCGCCGGGCCCAGGATCCCTTGCCCAGAGATCGAACTGAATAACATCGCCCTCGGCAAACCGCTCTCCGCGCCGGGCGCGGCCCGCCGCTTCTTCGGGAATATCGTAGTGGGGATTCGCGCTGTTTTTGCCGGCCGCCACAATACGCGCATGATCGGTAACAAGATTCCGTTTCCCGAATTCCTCAAGCATGAGTTCCTGTATGTCGCCTTCGCATATCGCTTCTCGTTCCGCGTAGGATTTCCGTACCCGATCCCAGCAGAGCCGGACTATTTCGTAAAGGTGCCCGGCCGCTTTTTCATGGGCTTCAATGCCGGCCGGATCAAGCAGGCCCTTGAAACGCTGGAGCAGTCCCTCCGCGGAAACGAGGCTTAAGCCCGCCCTTTCAAGAAGGGCGGCGGTGCCCGCGTCGAGGAAGGAAATGGCGGTAATGGCTTCGGAAAAGTGAGCGCCCCAGCGCTTTCCCGCGAAGGGCCGGAGCCGTTCAAGGAGTTCCGCGCGGCTCCGGTAGGAAACCACGGCGCCGGGCAGGGCTTTGCCTCCGGTTCGCAGGCCGTCTTTTTCAATGGCGTGTACTATTCCCAGGGGTTCCCCCCGCGCGGGGACAACGTAAAGCCACAGCCGGGAATTAGTGGTTTCCGGATCAATGCCGAGGATTTCGTCGGAAATCCTGTCCCGGTGGCGGAAATTACAAAAAAGCCATCCATCAAGGCCTTCTCCGCAGAGAGCCTGCTGCATCTCCCTGATTGGAAAGGCGGGGGCCCCCGCTCCGTCGAACCACGGGTTCGAGCCTGCCCCGGGGTTCTTCGTTTTTTCAGGGCTCATCAGAATTCCAGTTTTATACTGTCTACACCTTCAAAGCGGTCATTTATATTGACGCCCAGGGGCACGTTCCCCCAGGTTTCGTGGGCCTTGGAGCGGTGCAGGTACAGCCGGATATGGCTAAATTCGCCGTCCTTGTAAAATACGGTAAGATAGGGCCAGTTTGCCCCCGGCGGCAGCGTGACAAGTTCCGCCCGGCCCGCGGCTTCGGTGAACCATTCGTAGGGGATATAGAGCCGGGCCATCTGATTTATCCCTTTCCGGTACTGAAGAACATAACCTACCTGGTAAGGATATACCTTTTCCAGAAAAACGGTGTTGACATAATATTCGGATTCATGTTCCTTGGATATTTTCTGGGCAAAAAGCGGCGAAACGGCGGCGAAGGAAATAAACAAGACGGATACAAAAACAATTTTCTTCATGGCAAACCTCCGGTTTTGCATAAATTTCCTATTTAGTGTCTGTCCGCAAAGCAGGCGGCCCTGTGGACAGACTTAATTATAAGGGACAACGGGGAATGAAATCAATGGCCTCTGCGGCGGGGGCGCCAAAGCCGTTGTTCACTTACCTGTGGGGGAAAATATAGGCAAGGTAATATTTCATACCCCCTTGGCTTTGCCTGCCCGCGGCGCATACGGCGGCCTAAAGGCCGCCTCCCTTTTTTCGGTACTGTGGTTTTTATCGGGTGCCGGGCGCTGTCACCTTCTTCCAGTAACGCCCCTGTCGGGGCACTTTGTTCCGCCGGGCAGGCGAGGCCTTGGGGTATAAGGTCTTTTCTTGCATATCTTTTTACCGATGAGGAAGATACCCGCGGTTTTAGCGTTCTCGTGGTAGAAGACATTCCTTTCATTCGTGACGCAAGAGGCAGTAACGGCCGGGGTTATCCCCATTCCTGAACAATATAAAGATGTTCTGCCGGATTCCGTTAAAGTGATTGTCTTTCCCGCCGATACTCCGCCAATAACTAGGTTTCAGAATGTTATAGGATTTTATTCGGGATTGTCTCATCATAGCCGCCGCGCTTGAGGCTCAATGTAAAACACTGAATGGGGCATACGTTCGTGTCTTTCGGAAGGTTCGTGGTTAATTTATATTTTGTCCGCGTTGGCCTATGCGGGGTAAAATTAAAAACGTGAAGTTCGATCTATTATAAAAAAGACATCCAGGGTAAAAGGTTCTGCCCTCTGCACCACGAATGAAACGCATGAATTTTCCCGAGGGAGCGCCAAGTCCGCCGTACGCGGCTTCATACCTTGGCTTCTTACCTATTGTAAAAAATACAAAGTTGAGGAACATAGGAGCGGGCAGGCAAGGCCGCTCGGGGTATGATATATTCTTGCATGTATTTGCGGCCCACGGCGCGCTGCTCGGGTTAAAACCCTCATGCATTGGTCACCACCCTTGCACATTTGTTGGGCGCCGGGCGCTGTTGCCTTCATTGAATTAATGCTCCTTACGGAGCGCTTTGTTGCGCCCCCTTTACATTTCTATTCGTTCTGTGGTAACATCAATAATAATTTGTGCCGGGGGGTTTAATGCCCCGCGGCTCTGCCGGAGTGATACCAGGGTGTTGAATTTGAATCCGCAAACAGGGCGTGGACAGAAAGAAAAAAAATACCTCTATAGAAAAATTGTGCGCCCTTTTCAAAACTTCAGTCCGGAGGTTTGTACCGGCCGGGTTTTGAAATTGGTTTTTGTAATTGAATGTTGAAGAACCGCCTCCCGGGGCGGCTTTTTTTTGCGTACCGAATACAGGGAACCTCTGGAAACCCCGGTTGGGTTTCCAGAGGTTCCTCGAAGAAAATTGCTAATTCGTTGATATATAAAGAATTACGCAAACGCAATTTTCTTCAAAGGGTAAGAAAACCTCTAAAAACTGAAGTTTTTAGAGGTTCCCTACAGGGGAAACCTGCTTTAAGGGGAGGAAGAATGTTAAAGGGACGATCCTTGATTGAGCCGGACAATTTTTCCATCGAAGAGATGGAGAAACTTTTCAGCATGGCGGAGAAGATCGAAAAGGAAGAAAGCTATCTTAGGGAAAGCGGCCGGGGCAGGGTTCTGGCGACCCTCTTTTTTGAGCCAAGTACCAGAACCCGCCTGAGCTTTGAGGCGGCCATGCTGCGCCTGGGAGGAAACTGCCTTGGTTTCGCGGAGCCCGGCTCCAGCTCGGCGGCAAAGGGTGAAAGCCTTGCCGATACTATCAGAACGGTAGCCTGCTATGCGGACGCTATTGTTATGCGAAACCCGAAAGAAGGGGCGTCGCTCCTCGCTTCCCGCTGTTCGCCGGTTCCGGTTATCAACGCGGGGGACGGCGGGCATCATCATCCCACCCAGACCCTGACGGACCTTTTAACCATCAGGCGCCTGCGCGGAGATATCAGGAACCTTACCGTAGGCTACTGCGGGGACCTTAAATTCGGCCGTACCGTACACTCTCTCGCGAAGGCCCTGGCGCGGTACAAAGAAATCAAAATGATCTTTATCTCCCCGGAAGAGCTGGTAGTTCCCGAATACATCACCCGCATGCTGAAAAAACAAAATATCGAATTTGCCGAAACAAGAATACTTGAAGAAGCGATGCCCGAGCTCGACGTGCTGTACATGACCAGGGTTCAGCGTGAACGTTTCTTCAACGAGGAGGATTATATCCGCCTCAAGGACATCTACGTACTCAGCAGGGAGAAGATGGAGCTGGCTAAAAAAGAGCTGATCGTCCTCCACCCCCTGCCGCGGGTAAATGAAATTGCGGTAGAGGTTGACGCCGATCCGCGGGCGGCTTACTTCAGGCAGGCCAAATACGGCATGTATGTGCGCATGGCCCTGCTTGCGTCAATTCTGGGTCTGGTATAGGGAAGGGGGGAAAATGCTTAATATCGACGAAATAAAAAACGGCATTGTGATTGATCACATCAAGGCGGGACAGGGGATTAGAATTTTCAACTGGCTCGGCCTTGCCAAGGCGGCCTACCCCGTTGCCTTTGTGGTAAACGCAAGTTCCAAGCGCATGGGCCGCAAGGACATTATCAAAATTGACAACACAATTTCCATTAATTTCGACATCCTCGGCCTTATCGATCCGAACATCACGGTGAACGTAATAGAGAATGAAAAAATAACCGAAAAGATAAAGCTCCAGCTTCCGGAGCGGGTTGAAGATGTGCTGATCTGTAAAAACCCCCGGTGCATTACTTCCACCGAAAAATACATTTCCCACATTTTTCACCTGGAAAATCCGGAGCTGCGTACTTACCGCTGCGAATACTGCGACGATATAAAATCGGCGGGGGATTTCAGGTAGACGGGAATCCAAAGGACGGAAGCGTGAAAGGACGGTTTGTATTAAAAAATTTTCGCATAACGGATGAAACGGCAAGCCTGATCGGTTCGCTTGTTGTCGAGGACGGCGCGATTCGGGAAATAATTCCCTCCTGCGAAGCGGGTCTTGACGAAGCTCTTTCCGAAAAAGAAGTTGAGCGCCGCTGCCTTGGGGCGGAACGGGTTATTGACGGCAGATGCTTTGTCCCCGGTGAAGACCGTTATATTCCCGGCGCGTACAGGGTTCTTATACCCGCCTTTGTGGATCTCCACGCCCATTTTCGGGATCCCGTTTTTTTCGGAGCGGAAACTTCGCCGCCCTCAAAAACCCCCTTCCCCGCGGAAATGCTTGAATCCGCTTCCCTTGCCGCGACGGCCGGAGGTTTCGGAACCGTGGTCTGCATGGCGAATACCATGCCGCCGGTTGATACCCCCGGAAAAGCCCAGGCCCTGAAAGAACGCTCCGACGCGCTGGGTCTTATCGACCTTTACCCGGTGATATCGCTTACCGGGGGCATGGAAGGAAAGGAGCTTTCCGGAATTGTGGATGTCCCTCCCCGTACCGGGGATAAAGCGCGGATTCCCCTGATGTTAAGCGAAGACGGAAAAGATCCGGCCAGTGGAGATCTGTTCCTCGCCGCAATGCGGGAAGCCCGCCGCATCGGCGTTCCTGTTTCCTGCCACTGCGATTTCGGCGGCGAAGAAGCGGAGGCCGCCAAAGAGCGGGGCGAATCCCGTTCTGTCCTGAGCCGCATTGAGGAAAATAACGGAGTCCGCCGGGCGATAGAGCTGGGGAAAAGGGCGGGCTGTCACATCCACATAGCCCATGTTTCCACAAAGGAAGCGGTTGAAATGATCCGGCGGGCTAAAGGGGAACTGCGGAAGAAAGCCGGC
>JAISAK010000026.1 GCA_031266695.1 Treponema sp. | reverse complement strand
TTGATCTTTCGGTTGGCGGGAATCTTGGACTTTCGGGAATGATAGGCTGCATGGTTCTGATGAATACGCAGAATATTTTTCTGGGTGTAGTTACGATGCTGCTGGTTTCTTCCGTGGTTGGTCTTGTAAACGGGTTTTTGATCGGTTATCTGAAGATGCCTGCCTTTATCGTAACTCTGGGTATTATGCAGGTGTGCCGCAGTCTTGACTATGTTATATCCAACGCGAATACAGCCTCCCGGTTTCCCGCGGCCTACAGTTTTTTGGGAAAATGGAGAATAGCGGACAGGTTTCCCTTTTATATTCTTTTTATTATTTGTATGTTCTGCGTGTTTATCTGGATATTGTCGAAGTGGAAATTCGGGCGTTTCCTCTACGCGATAGGTTCAAACGCGGAAGCGGCCCGTCTTTCCGGGGTCAATATTAAGGTTACTATACTGCTGGCCTATGTATGTTCGGGGCTTATGTGCGGTTTCGCGGCATGGATGATGACATCGCGCCTTATGGCCTGTGATCCGACCTATGGCGCGGGGAATGAAATGGACGCGATTGCCGCGGCTGTTATCGGCGGCGTCAGCATGAGCGGCGGCAAGGGAAGGCTTGCGGGGACGGCTGTCGGTGTTTTGCTGGTAGGCTTTCTTCGAAACGCGCTGAACATTCAGGGGGTCAACCCGTTCTGGCAGGGAAGCGTAATCGGCGCGGTTATTATCGTTGCGGTGCTTGCCGAAAAGCTCTCCGCGTTTCATCTGAAAAAATAGCACTGTTATTGTGCTGTTTATATTTTTTTTGGAGGAATAGACATGAAAAAACTGATTATCGCCGTATTCGTTTTGGCGGTGCTCGTCCTGGCAGGACAGCCGGTTGCCGCCGGCGGAAGCTCCGCATCCGGCGCGCAACAGGCAGTCAGGGTAGCGTATCTGACGCCTTCCCTGGATGTTCCTTTCTGGCGTTATATGCGTCACGGCATTGAAGATGAACTGAAAAAACTTATACCCGATGTGGAAGTAACCACCTACGATTCCAAGGATTCGGCGAACACGCAGCTTTCCAACGCTCAGGACGCGCTTACAAAGCAGGTAAAGGCGATTGTCATATCGCCTACGGACAGCGCTTCCTGCGTCGCGGTACTTGATTTGGCAAAGGACGCGAAAATTCCGGTGGTTATCTGCGATATTGGCTCGGATTCGGGTACCTATGCGGCTTTTATTTCTACGGATAACGAGGCGGGCGCGAAGGAACTGGGCGCCTATATCGCTTCCAAATTGCCGTCGAACAGTACGGTTTCGCAGGTAACGCTGAATCAGGCGAGGATCAACGGCGTTTTGCGTAAAAACGGTTTTACCGCGGGCGTTTCGGTAAACGGTATCCGGGATATTGATTTTAAGCAGATGGAAAAAGTGAACCGTGAAGAGGGCGAAAAATTCGCGCAGGATCTTATTACCGCGCATCCGGCATTAAAAGCGATTTTTTGTCATTCCGAAGATCCTTCAATGGGTGCGCTTTCGGCTATTGAATCAGCCGGCCGCAGCGATATACTGATTGCGGGTTTCGATTGTTCGCCTGAAGTGGTAGAGGCAATCCGTTCCGGCAAGATCGCCGCGACGGCGGCGCAGCAGCCTGTACTGATGGGCCGTTACGCCGCGCAGAGTGTTGACAAACTCTTCAAGGGTGAAACCGTTGAGCCGGAAATTAAGCTCGGCACATTACTCGTTACAAAGGACAATATTAGCAGCGTGTATAATACGCTGGTAGAAGTTGCCCTGTCAGAGTAGTCAGGTCGAATCCCCTCCCCCCGGCAAAGCCGGGGGCTTGTTTTTTTGTAAACCCCTCGAATTGCTGTTGGTACGCATATGGAGATAAGTCGAAGGAAGAAGGGGAAAAGGGCTTTGAGAGCAACAACTTCTCCGGCTGTGAATCTTCGGTTCGATTTTACGCTAAAAATTCTTCCAAAACCTGGTAGTTTCCTGGAATATAAAAGTAAATGCGGGAACCCTGATCCTGCCCGGAACCGGCCTTGTATAAAATTCCCGGGTCCGGTATAATGAATCTATGATGAGGTTTTCGCAAAACAGGCTGTTTGTTCTTGCCCTGGCGGTTCTTTTCGTTTTTACCGCTGTTTTTGCGGGGGCCTTTGTATTGCTCCACCTCGATCACGATCACTCAGGCGGGGATTGTCCTGTCTGTGTACAGCTAAAAACCGTTCAAAATCTGTTCAAGGGCCTTGTACCGGCGGCCGCTTTTTCCCTCCTGACCGGGGGGCGCGCCGGGGTTCTGAAAGGCCCCCGGTATTCCGGCCGCTTCTTGCCGGACCCGGTTTTACTAAAAGTACGATTTAACACCTGAACGCCATCCTCTAAAAAAAATTAATTCTCCAAAACAAAACGCGGCGGGTTAAGAACTGCCGCGCCAAGATTAAGGAGGTCCGGGGGAAATATGGCGGATAACAATGTGATAACCTGTCAAAACGTGAGCCTTGGTTACGGCGGTCATGTCGTTATCCGGGGCCTGTCCTTTTCGGTACGCCGGGGCGGTTATTTTTGCGTAGTAGGTGAAAACGGTTCAGGAAAAAGCACCCTCATCAAAGGGATCCTGGGGCTCATCGGCCCCCTTGAAGGAACCATACAATTTGGCAAAGGAATCAGGAAAAACGAAATCGGCTATCTGTCCCAAAGCGCCGCCGCGAAGACGGACTTTCCCGCCAGCGTATACGAAATAGTCCTGTCGGGGAACCTGGGCGCCATGGGCATGAGGCCCTTTTATTCCCGCCGGGAAAAGCGGCAGGCCGAAGAAAACCTCAGGCGCCTCGGAATATACGACTTAAAAGAACACTGTTACCGGGAACTTTCGGGGGGCCAGCAGCGGCGGGCGCTTCTGGCCCGGGCTCTCTGTGCGGGCCGGACAATGCTGGTCCTCGACGAACCGGCGGCGGGGCTTGACCCCCTGGTAACGGCGGAATTTTACCGGCTCCTTGACGAAATAAACCGGGACCTGGGGATTACGGTCATTATGGTTTCCCACGATATTGAGGGAACAAAAAAATACGCCTCCGAAATTCTCAACCTGGGGAAACCTCTGGCCGGATTGAGGGATTGGCATACCCGGCCGG
>JAISAK010000003.1 GCA_031266695.1 Treponema sp. | reverse complement strand
CAGCTTTTCCGTAAACCCGTTTCGGCCTCCGGCGCTCCGCAGCAGGCCGAAAACTTCGACGATAAGATCCCTGTCAAGGGCGGTTTCAGGGGCGGCGCGCGGCGCGTCGGCCGCGGCCGGCTCCGCGTTTTGGACCGGAGGCCCGGGGGCAAACAATTCCTCCACAGCCTCGGCGTCGCCGATAAGTCCCAGGTTAAGGCTTACCGGAAGGGAGGCGGGGTTGGAAAAGCCCCCCGCGCGATAGGCGCTTACCATGCGGCGGGCTTCTTCGGTATCCCGCATAAAGGGGGCGGCCATCCACGCGAGATCGGGATCGGAATCAAGCAGGAAGGGAAGCCGCCTCAGGGCGGTATCCATCAGGGCCTGCTCTCCCGGCCCGGGAATTCCGTTCCGGGCGTGGGTGAAAAATATTTTCGCCGGACGGGGATCGCGGGGGTAGCGATCCAGCGCTTCCGCCACAAGGCGGCGGAATTCCGGCATGTCGGGAAGGCCCCTGAGGGCGGAAAGCCGCAGCGCGGCGGAGTCGGCGCCGCCGGGAACCCCGGCAAGAACGGCAAGGGCCGCCGGATAATTGCGCAGGGCAATAAGCTCCTCCGCCTCAAGCAGCCGCGCCTCATCGGCGCTGTAGCGCCGCCAGCGGCCGGTCTCAAGGGCCCTCCCCAGGGCTTCCAGAACGGCCCCCCGGGGTTTCCCTTCCCCGCGGCGGACCTTGGCCAGAAGGAAGGAAAGGTCCGACGAAACATCGCTGAAGTCGGAGGCCCTTTCAAGGGCGGCAAGGGCTTCCTTCCGGCGGCCTTCGGCAAGGGCCTGTTCCGCCCATAGCAGATAACGTTCCGCGGCCGCCGCGTCTCCGGCTTCCTCAAAGGGAACCGGCCCTTCGCCCGGGAAAACAGCCCTGCCCTGGGCAAAAAGACACGGAATCCGCAGGGCGAACAACAGTACCGGCAGCAAAGGGCGGAAATTCATAAAACATCCGTCAGCCGTCAGCCGGCGCGGCGGAGTCTGTTTTGCGAGGCTCCGCGCCGGCTTCCGACGCGCGGGCTTTCGGTTTCGGCGAAGCGGCCGCGGGCTTGTCCGTCAGCGTCGCGGAATTCTCCCTCGGCGGAAGCCCGAGGATTTCCCTTACCTCGCTGTCTATCAGGGTTTCCCGGGCCATAAGGGCGTCGGCAAGTTTTTCAAGCTCCGTCTTATGGCTTTCAATGATGCTCCGGGCGCTTTCCTTTGCCCTGTCGAGAATCTCCTTTACCGCCCTGTCGATACGCCGGGCGGTGTCTTCCGAATAGTCCTTGTGCCGGGCTATCTCCTTGCCCAGGAATATCGGTTCGTCCTCCTGGCCGTAGGCGATGGGGCCAAGCTCTTCGGCCATGCCCCACTCACAGACCATGTGCCGCGCCATGTCGGTGGCCTGCTGAATATCCTGCTTGGTTCCGGTGGTGGTTTCGCTGTAGAAAAGTTTTTCCGCGATCCAGCCGCCGTAGCAGATAACGATGCGATCCTCTATCCAGCCCCGGGTGCGGCTGTAACTGTCTTCCTCGGGCAGGGACATGGCCATGCCCAGGGCGCGGCCGTGGGGAACAATGGTAACTTTGTGCAGGGGATCGGCGTTCTTGAGGAAATAATGAAGCAGGGCGTGGCCCGCCTCGTGGATGGCCGTCATGCGCCGCTCCCTGTCGGAGACCACCAGGGTTTTGCGGGCGACGCCCATCAGGATCTTGTCCCGGGCCTCCTCAAAATCGGGCATGTCCACCGTGGCCTTGTCCTTGCGCGCGGCAAAGAGGGCCGCTTCGTTCACCAGATTCGCGATGTCCGCCCCGCTCATGCCGGGCGTGGCCCTTGCGATGCGCACAAGATCGACTTCCTTTGCCACGGGTATCTTTGCCGAGTGGATCTGAAGGATCGCTTCCCTTTCCTTTATGTCGGGCATGGCGACCACTACCTGCCGGTCAAAGCGGCCGGGCCGGAGCAGCGCCGGATCAAGAACGTCGGGCCGGTTTGTCGCGGCAAGAATGATAACGCCGTCCTTGGAATCAAAGCCGTCCATTTCGACAAGAAGCTGATTCAGGGTCTGCTCCCTTTCATCGTGGCCGCCGCCGTAGCCCGCGCCCCTGGTACGCCCTACCGCGTCAAGCTCGTCGATAAAAATAATGCAGGGCGCGCTGCGCCTTCCCTGCTCGAAGAGATCCCGCACGCGGCTTGCTCCGACGCCGACAAACATCTCGACAAAATCGGAGCCGGACATGTGGAAGAAGGCAACCCCGGCTTCGCCCGCGACGGCCCGCGCCATGAGGGTTTTTCCGGTGCCGGGCATGCCCACCAGGAGTACGCCCTTGGGAATCCGCGCGCCCATTTTGGTAAACTTCTGCGGGCTTTTCAGAAAGGAAACCACTTCCTCAAGCTCATACTTGGCGTCCTTCTGGCCCGCCACGTCGGAAAAACTTATCTTCTTTCCCTCGTCCTGATAGCGTTTGGCGCGGCTCTTGCCGAACTGAAAAGCCTTGTTCCCCGAACCCTGCATATTCCTGAACATGAACCAGATAAAACCGAAACCGATAAACCAGGGAAGAAATTCAAGGACAAGACGCAAGGGGCTTACGGGGGACGAAGCCCCGGAAACATTGATGTTCTTCTCCTGCAGCGCGGAAAGAAGATTCGGATCCTGATAGGGAATTCGGGTTCTCATCTGCGCCGGCCTTGAGGAAGGCGAACCCCTGAGGAAAATATCCATCGTATCGTTATCGTGAATTGTTACGGATTCTACCTGATTCTGCTCAAGGAAACGGGTAAAGTCCGAATAACGGATTTCGTCTATGGTCTGGGTATTGCCCCGGAAAAAATACGCGGCAAAGAGGCCGGTCATGATCAGAAAAAAGACAAGGGCAAACCCGTTAGGCCTTCTCCCCTGCAGACCGGGACGGGGCCTTTGCTCCGGCTGTTTGTTGCTTTGATTGTTAAACATCTATACCCCCGGTATAAATTTAGGAGAATGTATTTTTTCAATAACCGAAGTTATCGAACAACTCTGATGAGGCGCAACCTTCCGGAATCCGGCTCCGCGCCCGCGCGGGTTTCGATATTCCTTCGGAGAAAAATCCCCGTACCCGCCCCTATAATAGCGGCAACCCCCTTCCTGTCAAGAACGCTCAGGAGATTCCCTTTTTTTACCCCCGGAGGCGGCGCGGACCGCCCGTCCCCTTGCGCAATGCTGTCACCGCTCAGGCTCCGCCGGACAAGCAGGGGAAGACAGGCAAAAAAACCTTCGGCCCCTTCCGGGGAAGACGGGGGCTTTTCAGCCGGATCCTTTCCGGCTTCACTGTAAAAACCCGGCGTAACCTCAATAGTTACCTGTTTAAGCTTATATAAGCCCGGCTCTTTAATCAACAGCGAAAAGCCGGTCTCCGAAACTTCCGCTTTTGAAGGGGAAAGAAACAAAAAAGAAGCTTCCCGGCGTATCCTCAGGGGGCCCAGATCCGCCGCGGAGTCTTCGCCCCCGCAGAAACGCCTGAGGACGGCCCGCCTGATTGACGCGGCGCTTTCCTCTTTCAAAAGCCGGTCAAGGCCCTGGAAGAGGGCTTCTTCCCGGACAAGGGGCGGCTGGGAGAAAAAAACGCCGGCGTCGGTACGCAATTCCGGAACCGGCGCGCCGCTCTCCGCTGGAATGCTGTTCTCCGCCGGGGCGGCGCTCTCCGCGCGGCTTGTCCCGGCCTCTTCCCAACGAACCCTGGCCAGAGCTTCTTCCCTGAGAAAATCCGCGGTCAGGGCCTGGGTTTCCGCCAGGGCCTTCAAGGCGCGCTTCCAGTGGGGAAAGAGTTCGTCCAGCTGCGGAACAAGACAATTCCTTACACGGTTACGAAGGTAACGGTTATCCGCGTTGGTAGAGTCCGTTCTGTGGGAGACGCCTTTTTCCTCAAGGTATTGAAGAACCTCGGCGCGATACAGTCCGAGCAGGGGCCGCAGCAGCGCCCCCCGCCGCCGCGGCATGGCGGCAAGCCCCGCGGGCCCCGAACCCCGCAAAATACGCATCAGGACGGTTTCAAGGAGATCGTCGCCGGTGTGGGCTGTCAGGATATACACCTTTCCGCCGTACCCGGCCGCAAGCCGCCGGGCCTCCACGGCCAGGATGCGGCGGCGGTAAAGCCGCGCCGCGGCCTCAAGGCCGATACCCCGGCGCCCGGCGGTCTCCGCGATTTTTCCCCGGGGAACGGCCGCGATCCGGCAGGGCACCGCAAGTTTTTCGCAAAGCTCCGCCACAAAGCCGGCGTCCCCCCGGCTTTCTTCGGCCGGCCGCAGGCCGTGTTCCACGTGCAGGCAGCGCAGAACAAAGGCCGGCGGACGGGCTTGCAGCCCGCGGGCCCGCGGCGCGGCGGCTTCATCCCGCAGCGAGGCAAGGGCGGCAAGCATTGCCGTTGAGTCGGCGCCGCCCGAAACCGCGGCAAGGTACACCGCCCCCGCCGGAGAATCTTCCAGGGCGGAGGCGACAAGGGATTCGAAAAGCTTTGTGTTCGTTTAGGCCTTTTTCTCCCCGGCCGCGGGGGCGGCACCCGCGGCGGGAGCGGCTCCGGCGGCACCCGCGGGGGGAGCCGCTCCGGGCACGGCGGCCGCCGCGGCTGCGGCTTCGGCCTCGGCGGGAGCCTCGGCTTCGGCCTTGGCAAACTTCACCAGGGCAACAACCTGATCCGCATTGGAGATAAGGCGCACTCCTTCGGCAAGGGGAATATCCCTGACGTGAAAGGACTGATTGGCCTTGAGCCCGGAAATATCAACCTCGATCCGCTCCGGCAGATCCTTGGGCAGACATTCCACCTCAATTTCGTGCAGGGGAGACTCAAGGACGCCGCCTTCACGCACACCGACGGGATTCCCCTTGAGGTGAATCGAAACCCTGGCGCGCAGGGCAACGCCGCTTTCAACCTCATAAAAATCAATATGAATGATATTTCCGTCGACAATATTGCGCTGGGTGTCCTTTACAAAGGCGTCAAAAGGCTTGCCTTCGACTTCAACCTTGACAATGGTACTTTCCGAAATATCCTTGACCCGGTTTATGAATTCCTGGGCATCCAGATCTATGGATATCGTCTTGCCCGTCCTTCCGTAAAGCACCGCCGGAATACGACCGCCCCTGCGTATACGACGGGATTCGGCGGAGCCTGTTCCCTGACGATTCCTGGCGGATAAAACAACTTGACTCATTTCAACACCTCAATTAATCAACCAACACCGCCGTCGGGATATGGCTGGTTCTAAAAATTTTATGCGGGTTTAATACCCTCACAAACCCTTGCCGGGACGACATCGGCGGGCCGAACCCTTCGAACCCTGCGTCTTTTCAAAAGCTTACGCTTTTTCCTGGGACGACAGGGTTCGCCCTCCGTTCGCAAACATCCTGTTTGCTCTCTCCAGGCCGGGGTTCTGCCCTGACGGCGCCGTCCTGGCGCCTTTTCCTCCCTTTGGTCGGCGGGCTGAACCCTTCGAACCCTGCGTCTTTTCAAAAGCTTACGCTTTTTCCTGGGACGACAGGGTTCGAACCTGTGCATGCCGGAGCCAAAACCCGGTGGCTTACCACTTGCCTACGTCCCAATAAGTAACATGATAATAAATGAGTCA
>JAISAK010000359.1 GCA_031266695.1 Treponema sp. | reverse complement strand
CCCCGGGGTCAAAAACCCCACTCGTAAACCCGGTCAAGATAAGGTCTAAAGAATTTTCCTCAAAGCCTTTAGGCCATATTCTGCCGTCTTTACGACTGGCTTTCTGTCTGGCGGGGCGCAAAACCTGGAAAGCGGCACAGGAGGATAAATGAACCTATCTTTGAAACACTACGAGGCGAAGGCCAGGGAGATTCTGGCCAAAATGACGCCGGAGGAAAAGGCGGGTCTCTGTAGCGGGAGCGATTTCTGGCACACGAAGGATGTTGAGCGCCTTGGGGTAAGGCGGGTGATGGTAACTGACGGTCCCCACGGGCTTCGCAAGCAGGCCGGCGAGAGCGATCACCTGGGGATTAACGAGAGCGTTCCCGCTACCTGTTTCCCCACCGCCGCCACTACCGCCTGTAGTTTTGATGCGGATCTGCTCCGGGAAGTCGGGGAAGCCCTGGGAGAGGAATGTCTCCAGGAAGGGGTGGCGGTGGTGTTGGGACCCGGCGCGAATATCAAGCGCAGTCCTCTCTGTGGCCGCAATTTTGAGTATTTTTCCGAGGATCCCTACCTTGCCGGGGTGATGGCCGCCTCGCTTGTCGCTGGGGTACAGAGCAAGGGCGTTGGAACGAGCCTAAAGCACTATGCGGTCAATAATCAGGAAGCCCGCCGCATGGTTATTGACGCGATTGTTGATGAGCGGGCCCTGCGGGAGATTTATCTTGCGGGCTTCGAAATGGCGGTGAAACAGGCGCAGCCCTGGACTCTCATGTGCAGTTACAATCGGATAAACGGAGAGTACGGGAGCCAGAACAGAAAAACCCTGACGGAAATTCTGCGGGACGAATGGGGTTTTGAAGGGGCCGTTATGACCGACTGGGGCGCCATTGTGGACCGGGTGAAGGGGCTTGAGGCGGGGCTTGATCTGGAAATGCCCTACGCCGGCCCGGCAAATGACGCGGCGATTATCGCCGCTTTCCGGGAGGGAAGTCTTTCCGGGGAGGTTCTGGACAGGGCGACGCTCAGGATCCTGTGCCTGCTCCTTGCCGCCGCGGATACGGCGAAACCCGGCTACCGTTACGACGCCGCGGCGCATCATCGTCTGGCCCGGAAGGCGGCGGCGGAATCCGCTGTGCTGCTTAAAAATGAGGGCGCCATGCTCCCCCTGATCCCCGGCGGGAAGATCGCTGTAACCGGAGCCTTCGCAGAAACGCCGCGTTACCAGGGGGCCGGTTCCAGCCGTATCACCCCCATCAAACTGGACAATCTCTGCGATGTTCTTGCCGGACGGGGGATAAACTTTGCCTACGCCCCCGGTTACGATCTTGAAAGCGACGCGCCGGACGCCATCCTTCTTGACGAAGCCGCCGCCGCCGCTAAAAACGCGGACCTTGCGCTAGTTTGTGTCGGCCTTCCCGATGCCTATGAAAGCGAAGGATTTGACCGTGATCATCTGCGTATCCCGGAAAGCCACGTTGCCCTTCTTGAGCGGGTCGCCGCCGTCAATCCAAATACGGTAGCGTTGCTGTTCTGCGGTAGCGCCGTGGAAATGCCCTGGGCGGGGAAGGCCAAAGCGATCCTTCTCCTCTACCTGGGCGGCGAGGCGGGCGCGGAAGCTGCCGCGGATTTGCTCTACGGGGATGTGAATCCTTCAGGAAAACTTGCCGAAACTTTTCCCCTCAAACTTGAGGATAACCCCAGCTACGCCAATTTTCCCGGCGGCGACAAAACGGTGGAGTACCGCGAAAGTATGTATGTCGGATACCGGTACTACGATAAAGCCGGGGCGGATGTGCTGTTCCCCTTCGGGCACGGCCTTTCCTATACTTCCTTTGCGTACCGGGATCTTTCCCTTTCCGAAAGCGGCGGGATCGTTACTGCCTCGGTGAAGGTGAAAAATACCGGGGGAAAGGCCGGAGCGGAATCGGCGCAGTTCTATGTTTCCCGGAAATCCCCCTCGGTGTTCAGTCCTGTCCGTGAACTCAAGGGGTTCAAGAAACTATACCTCGAACCGGGTGAAGAAAAGACCGCCGTTATTACCCTGGACCGCCGCGCCTTTGCCTGGTACAGCGTGGAAAAAAAGGACTGGGTTGTTGACGCAGGGGAATATTCGGTGGCCGCCGCCGTCTCAAGCCGGGACATTCGCTGCGAAGCCGCCATTACCCTGGAAGGGGAAAAAAAGCGGAAGGCGGCGGAACCCGCAGAATATTTGAAGCCCGGTATACCCTTTGTCGTCAGCAAAGAATCTTTTGAGGAGCTTTACGGCAGGACTCTGCCGCCTGCATCGCGGCTTCCCGGCGAACCCCTTACGGCCAATTCTACCCTTGCCGAATTCGGAAAGACCCAAACTGGCGCCGAGGTTCTTGCGGGGATGAAACAGCAGATGACGGGATCCGGCGGCGATGGGACCTTTGATCGTATGTTTGACCGGATGTTCGGGGAAATGCCCTTGCGGGCGCTGGGTATGTTCAGTCAGGGGGCTCTGGGCCCGGAGCAGATACAGAATCTGCTTGCTGCCGCCAACGCGGAAAAAAAGGAGTAATAAAATGGCAAGACAATTTAGGTGTGCCGATACGGATCCCGTTGTACAGACCAGGGCGGGAAAATTGCGCGGCTTCCTGCTGGACGGGGTGTATACCTTCCACGGCATTAAATACGCCGATGCGAAACGTTTTCAGGCGCCGGAACCCGTTGCGCCCTGGGAGGGCGTGAAGGATGCCCTGAGTTACGGCGCCATTGCGCCGCTTCTGGAGAATCCCGCTCCCACGATGGAGCTTCTGATTCCCCACCGTTTCTGGCCGGAAAATGAACACTGCCAGTACCTCAACGTCTGGACCCCCGCCCTGGACAGGGCCGCGAAAAAACCCGTCATGGTTTGGCTCCATGGCGGAGGTTTTTCCGCCGGCTCTTCCATTGAGCAGGTGGCCTACGAAGGGGACAGACTTTCCGGTTGGGGCGATGTGGTGGTGGTAAGCCTGAATCACCGGCTTAACATTCTGGGCTATTTCGATATGTCTTCCTTTGGGGAAAGGTATCAAAATTCCGGCAATGCCGGAATGGCGGATATTGTGGAAGCCCTGAAATGGGTGCGGGAGAATATTGCCGCTTTCGGCGGCGATCCCGGCAATATCACTGTTTTCGGACAATCCGGCGGAGGCATGAAGATTACCGCCCTGGGCCAAATCCCCGAAGCAGCCGGACTCTTTCACAAAGGGATCATTATGAGCGGTGTCCTCGAATCGCCGTTTCCTGCCGCTCCCCGTGACGACCGTGCCGTGGCAACCATGCTGCTGGAAGAACTCGGCCTCGGGGAAAATGACGCGGAGAAGTTGGAAATCGTCCCCTTCCAGGCGCTGGCAAGGGCATTCAACCGGGCAAACCGGAAGTTGCGCAAACAGGGAGTTTTCCTGGATTGGGGCCCCCGGGCCAATGACTGGTATTCCGGCGATCCGCTTCAGACAGGATTTTCCGAATTTGCGAAGACCTTCCCGACCATGGTAGGCTCGGTGATCGCCGAATTCGGCTTCGGGCCGGGCGTTCCGGGACGGCGGGAGCTTTCCCCGGAGGAGCGGCGGGCAAAGGTTGCGGAACGCTACGGAGCCCACACAGACGAGCTTATAACGCTTTTCAAAAAGGCGTATCCGGGCAAAAATGAACTGGATATTCTTAACCTTGACACCCTATTCCGCCCCGGCGCCCTGCATTACATCGAAAAGAAAGCCGCCGAAGCAGCGGCGCCGGTTTATTCCTATCTTTTTGCCCTGGAATTCGACTACGACGGCGGAAAATCCGCCTGGCACTGTTCCGACATTCCCTTTGTGTTCCGTAACACGGATCGGGTCGCGATCTGCAATATAGAGGGGGTAACGGAAAAGCTTGAGGATCAGATTTCCGGCGCCTATGTCAATTTTGCCAAAAACGGAAACCCGAACAACGCCGCTCTGCCCGAATGGCCCGCGTGGAGCGGCGGCAAAAAGGCAACC
>JAISAK010000340.1 GCA_031266695.1 Treponema sp. | reverse complement strand
TCACCGAGGCTAATCAAAATTTCTCCAGGGTCGCCCGCCTGGTTGACCGGACCGGGGCGGCTCTGGTGTTAAAAAACAATACGCCCCGGTATGTTATTCTGGATTTTGCACAGATTCAGGATGAAGAAACCGCCTCCAAAGACGAAATCCTTTCCGCCGCCGGTAAAATCCTTAAAACTCATCTCAGCGCCTTTCAGGAACTTGCCAGGTGAAGCGGCTGTCCCTATTGACGAACCGGACCTTATCGACTGGATTATTTCCCGCTGTTAAATCCTTCTTTTACTTTTTCGACTTCTTCTGTTTTATACTCTATTTCGTCCCTGATGTCGAAGGCGGAGGCCGCCTTTCGCGCGTTGCCAGGTATACGCCGGAAATTACCAGCCCCGCGCCAAGCCACTGCAAAGGGGCAAGGCGATCGCCAAGGATAAAAAAGCCGCCGATAACCGTAACCACGGGGATAAGGTTGATAAAGACCGCGGTAACTCCCATGCCGAGGGTTTCAAGGCCGCGGACGTAGAACCAGTAGCCCAGGGCCGAACAGCCGATCCCCAAAAACGCGATATGCAGGACAACGGCCAAACCGGGCCGGCCCCAGCGGGAAAATTCAAAAACGGAGAAAGGGACAAAGCCGATAAAGCCGAAAACCGATTGCCAGTACACAATGTAAATCCGCGAACAACGGCTGAAAAGAGGGCGGGTAAGGAAGGAGTAGGCCACCCAGCACAGAGCCGCCCCGGCCATGAACATATAGCCGGCGATGCTGCCGGAAAGAGCCAGGGATACGCCCGCCACAAGCCAGACGCCGGCAATGGAAACAAGCGCGCCAAGCCATTGACTTCCGCGGATAGAGGCCGGCTGCCGGGCCAGTTTTGCCCCAAGCCATTCGGCCGTCATGGTAAGCACCGGTACGGCCCCAATGGCAATCGACGCCTCCGAAGCGGTAACCATAGCAACCCCGTTGTTCTCGCAGAAGAAGTAAAGCGTAACGCCGCTGAAGCCCGCTCCAAGGAGCAGGGGAAGGTCCCGGGGGCGCAGCTTTTCATCGGGCGCAAGGCGAAGCTTGATGAAATAAAGAAACACAAGGGACACGGCAAAGCGGATAAGCCCCAGGGACATGGGCGGAAATACCGCAACCGCGATCTTAATCGAAATAAAGGAAAAGCCCCAGAAAAGGGTACAGGAAATAATCGCCGCAAGAGCAAGCCGCCGTTCACTCATGGATTCGGTATCAGGGCCCGCCCGCCCCGCCGAGGAGCATACGGATTTTATCGGCCGTTTCCCTGAATTTTTTTTCGTCCCGATCCCGCAATTCAATCTGTACGATCTCTTCAATTCCGTTTTTCCCGAGTCTGCACGGAACGCCTATGCTCAGCCCGCGCTCGTTGAATTCTCCGTCCAGGATCGCCGAACAGGGCAGGGGCTTTTCGGAACCTTCAACCAGGGCCCGAAGAATTACGGCAAGGCCGGCCGCGGAAGTCCAGCCGGGGCTTCGGCCGGATTGAAGCTTCTGGTAATCCGCGAACCAATTGCCGATCAGTTCCTTCACTCCGGCAATCTGTCCGGGGCTTAAAACCTTTTGCGCGCCGTCTACGAAAACCCGGTCAAACAGGGGAATCTGCCCCTCGCCGTGCTCGCCGATACAAAGGGCTTCGACCCGATCAAAGCCTACCTTCAACAAATTGGAAATTGCCCATTTTAAGCGCAGCGTATCATTGGAACAGAAGCCGATAAATTTATTTCTGTTCCATTTCAAAAACGAATAGGCCTTATAATTGCATATATCTATCGGATTCGTCGCGGTGATAAATATTTTTTCATCGCAGTATTTTTTTAATGAATCGCAGACCCCTTGTACAATTTCCACGTTTCCCTTGAGGTAATCATTCCTTGACGAAACGCTTCTTTCGGGAAGAGCCGCGGTAAGCAGAAGAATGTCGCAGCCGGCAAGATCGGCATATTCAGCCAGGCTGACCCGGGTATTCGATTCGGCGGTTAAGGCTTGATTCATATCCAAAACATGGCTTTTCAGAAGGTTTTTATTGATATCCGCCAGTTTAATTTCCGAAAACAGGCCCCTAACGCCGGCGAGAAAAGCTGTCGTGGAACCAAGCTGGCCGCTTCCGCCGATTATTCCGAGTTTCATTACAGCCTCCTTTTTACGGGGATTAGACCCGGATCCCCCGCCGGGCGAATTCTTTCTCCAGCAGCTTCATTTCAGGAGCAATGCGCAGCAACGCGGCCGGGCCGCCTCCGCCCGCGGCTCCCGGCGCGCCGCCCCCGGAACCGCCGCTGCTTGCGTCTAACGCACCGATGCCCGCGGCGCGCTGTGCGGAAGCCACGTCCTTGAGGCCGTTGCCGGTTACTACCGAAACCACCACCGCGCCTGAGGGGATAAGTTTCCGCTCGACAGCCTTTTTAAGCCCCGCCGTACCGGTGACGCCCGCGGGTTCGCCGAAGATACCGGCGGTCTTTCCGAGGAGCCGCATGGCCGCAAGGATTTCGTCGTCGCTGACATTGACGGCAAGGCCCCCGGATTCGCGGAGGGCGGCAAGGGCTTTGCCGCCGTTCCGGGGAACGCCCACGGCGATGCTGTCGGCCAGGGTGTTTTCTTCCATCCGCTCAATCGGCCCGTTGGCTTCAAAGGCGCGGTTTATGGGGCAGCAGCCCGAAGCCTGCACACTGATAAGCCGGGGCAGCTTGTCGATAAAGCCCGCGGCGTAGAGATCCTTGAAGCCCTTCCACACGCCGGCAATGGTGCAGCCGTCGCCCACGGAAACCGCCACATAGTCGGGAGCGGCGAAAGCCTTTGCCGGAACCGCCCCGGAACCGCCGCGCGCCGCACCGGCCTTGCGCAGAAGGCTGCCGAGCTGTTCGGCGATCTCAAAGGAAACGGTTTTCTTCCCCTCCGAAAGATAGGGATTGATCGCGGCGTTACGGTTGTACCAGCCGTATTTTTCAATGGCCTCGGCGGAGAGCCTGAAGGTATCCTCGTAATTTCCCCTAACGCTGATGACGGTTGCGCCGAAGATGAGGAGCTGGGTCACTTTGCCCTGGGGCGCGCGTTCGGGCACAAAGATGAAGGACTTGAGTCCCATAGCCGCCGCCGCCCCCGCAAGGGAGGATGCCGCATTTCCCGTGGAGGAACAGGCCACCGTGTCCTTGCCTGCCCTGGCGGCCCTGACCACGGCGACAGCCGAAGCCCTGTCCTTGAGACTTGAAGTCGGGTTAAGGCCGTCGTCTTTAATGTAGAGATTTGAAAGACCCAGCGCTTCGCCAAGCTTCTCCGTCCGGTACAGGGGCGACCAGCCGACACGCAGGGGGCCAAGCGCCGATCCCTCCTCAAGGGGGAGGAATTCAAGATAGCGCCAAAGGGAGAATTCCCCGCGGGCGGAAATTTTTTCGGGATCTACCCGCGTTTTGATATAATCGTAATCGTACACTATTTCAAGTACGCCGCCGCACTTTTTACAGGCGTAGGTATCATTGCCCGCTTCGTATTCCGCGCCGCAGGAAAAACAGACCGCGGCCTTGACGTTGTTCATTTCAGCAGCCCCGTTTTTGCGTTGAACTCGTCAATAAGCGCGTCGATTTCATCCGCCTGATTCTGCACGGCCTGAAAACTTTTTTCCTGATGATACCATTGATCATTAAGCTCCCCGGCGCTGCGGCCTTGCTGCTCCACCCAGGTGTAGTACTTGAGGTTGTGTACCCGCTTGCGCTCGGCATAGCCAAGCTCCAGCATATTGTCTGTCCCCGCGGCCTTGAGGATGGAAGCAAAATCCGCCGCGGCCCTGAGTTTTGTATAGGGCCCCTCCTCTTCCAGAAGCTCGGCGAGCCGCGAGCGGTACATATCAATCGAATCGGTCAACACCGTGGCAACCACATCATTCGCGGTTAATTCATAATACCGGGCGAACTTGATGCAGCAGAGCATATTGGCAATGCCGGAAATTCCCATGAGGGCAAGGGAATCAAACTGCTCCCCGCTCAGGCCGGCTTCCCGAATCAGATATTCCTTTCCGGCCTCTTCGTTAAAGAGGCGGAGCAGGGCCATACAGTCGGCGTCGTCAATGGCGATTGCCATGTCGGTGTTCTTCACATTATGCACCCAGGGGATGTGCTTGTCGCCGATACCTTCGATACGGTGGGAGCCGAAGCCGTTGTTGAGAATAGTAGGACACTGCAGGGCTTCGCCCGCGGCTATTCTGCTGCCGGGATACTTCTGCTTGAGATAATCCCCGGAGGCAAGGGTTCCGGCGGAACCCGAGGTAAAGCAGACTCCGGCGAAATTGCTGCCGGCCTCCGCGCCCCCCCGTTTCAGGATATCCTCAAAGGCGGCGGCGATTGCGGAACCGGTAACATTGTAATGCCAGAGGTAATTCCCCATCTCTTCAAACTGGTTGAAAATCAGCACGTCCTTCCGGGTCGCCTTGAGCTCGTGTACCTTGTCGAAAATTTCTTTTACATTCGACTCCGTCCCCGGCGTGGCAATGATCTCGGCGGCGACGGTTTTAAGCCAGTCAAAGCGCTCGCGGCTCATGCCCTGGGGGAGTATGGCCACGCCGTCCACGGCAAGGAGCTTTGAATTGAAAGCGCCGCCCCGGCAATAGTTGCCGGTAGAAGGCCACACCGCCTTCTGATTTACCGCGTCGAACTGGCCGGTTACCAGGCGGGGTGCCAGGCACCCAAAGGAGGCGCCTACCTTGTGGCAGCCGGTAGGAAAGAACTTCCCCACCAGACAGATGATACGGGCATCCACTCCGGTAAGCTTCGGAGGGAGCTCGATAAAATTCGGCCCGCCGAAAAGGCCGCCGGATTCCTTCGGCTCGTTTTTCCAGGTAACACGGAACAGATTCGCCGGATCAATATCCCACAGGCCGATCTTCGCAAGCCTTTCTTTTATCCGTTCCGGCGTTTTCCGGGGATCTTTCATCTGCGCAAAGGTGGGCACGATAATTCCCTTTTCCCTTGCCTTGCCGATGTTTTTCTCCAAAACCCGCCTGTCAATGCTTAAATCAATCATTAATTGCTCCTTGTAGCTGTCTCGTCATTCCCGGCCCGTATAGCGTCCCGGCGCCGTGCCGCTGAGCGTATCTTTTTCAATAACCTTGCGGCCCGCGATAAAAACATAATCAAAACCGCTTGTAAAAATTTCAGGCTCCGTATAATCCGCGGGGGGAGAAATATTTTCAGGATCGAACACGGTTATATCCGCGTCGCAGCCGGCCCTCAAAAAGCCCTTGCGCCTAATTCCCATAGCCTCCGCCGGAAGGCCGGTCAGTTTATGAACGGCTTCCCCGGCGCTTAATATTTTACGGCGGCAGACCAGCTCATGAAAAACCATAGAGATATTGGATCCGGTACGCGGGTGGGGGCGGCCGCCTTCCGAATAAAGGGAATCGGAAATGATGCTCGCATAGGGAAGGCCGGCAATCCTGTCGATGTCCTCCTGGCAGGCGATATAATCAACCATAGCGACGTTGCAGTTTTCTTCCGCCAAAAGATCAAAGGCGGCGTCAAAGGGATCGAGGCCCTTGTCCGCGGCGATCTCCGCGATGTTTTTTCCCACCAGAACCCTGTTCTTTTCAGACTCGACGCCGCTTACAAAAATTCTGTCCCAGCCGACGGCTAAAACAATATTTTCAAAATCGCCTCCCTCTTTGAGCAGGAGGCTGCGGCACGCGGCCCGTTCCTTCGGATCCCGAAGGCGTTTTGCCGTCAGGGCCGTTCCGCCGTCAAGAAAAGCCGGCGGCAGTACGCACATCATCTGGGTGCTTCCCGCTGTCCAGGGGTAGAAATCGCAGTCTATCTTCATGCCCCCGGCGCGGTTTCTTTCGATAAGGGCAATGGTTTTTTCAAGGAGGGTTCCCCAGTTCCGCCGGCCTATACATTTGAAGTGGCTTATGCGCAGGGGAACCTTGAGCAGCCGCGCGGTTTCAATCGCCTCCGCGACGGAACCGTAAAGAAGATCGCCTTCGCCCCGGACGTGACACACCAGGGGAAGGCCGGCGGCACTCAGGGGCGCCAGGGCCGCGGCCAGAGATGCCGCGCTGTAGTACAAATCCGGCAGATAGGAAAGCCCGACCGACACGCCGAGAACCCCCGCGGCCAGGGCGTCTTCAAGGTACAGGTGTATCTTTTTCAGGGCAGCCGAATCAGGAGCGCCGGCGGCTTCCGTACCGGCGGCAGACGGCGCGGGACCCGGGCCGTAGCCTGCCGCGGCCGCCCTCATGGCGCCGCTTCCGGCGAGCATGGCAAAGTTAAGGGGCAGGGCCCGGCTTTTCAGCAGCGCCGCATACTCGGAAAAAGTTTCAAAACGGACCTCTTCGGGCAGCGATCCCAATACCGGCGCAAGGAAACCGAGGATATCGGCCCGCCGCGCCCCGGGCAGGGGGGCAAGGCTCATACCGCAGTTGCCGTTTACGATGGTAGTGATCCCCTGGCGAAGCTCCGCTTCTCCGAAACCCGGCCTGAAAACCGCCGCGTCGGCGTGGCGGTGTATGTCGAGGAAGCCGGGAGCGGCAGCCCTGCCGCGGAGATCTATCGTCTCAAGGGCACTGCTTTCAAGCCGGGGCGCAAGGGCTTCTATCAAACCGTCTTTAACGCCGATATCCCCGGCAAAACCGGGACTTCCCGAACCGTCAATAATGAAAGCGTTTTTAAGCAGTAAATCAAACATAATCTGCGGTTAATTTCAACAATTTACCGGACTAATATCCGATTCCTATCGCAACA
>JAISAK010000273.1 GCA_031266695.1 Treponema sp. | reverse complement strand
GGGGGAATTGCCGATTTTTCCCGCCTTCTTATTGCTGGTACCATCGAGAATATCGCCGCCGTTGATAAAATGATCCAAAGCCATCTGCAGAATTGGGATATCTCGCGTCTTAACCGGGTGGATCTCGCCGTACTCAGAATGAGCGCCTATACTTTGATGTTTCAGCGGGATATGTCTCCTTCCATTGTAATCAACGAGGCCATAGGCATTTCAAAGGAATTCGGCACCGACGATTCCTACCGTTTCATCAACGGCGTACTGGACAGTATCCGCCGAACCCTTGAAGGCTCTCAGGGCCGGCCGGATTCCGCAAAGTCCGATTTTTCGCGGCCCCCCGGAGTATCACGAGGGGCTCCTCAAAAAAAACCATGCCCCTCCCAAAGCTGAAAGCGCTGTTCGGAAAACCACGCCGCCTTTTCAGGTTTTCGCTCGGCGGCGCTTCCGAAGCCGGTTTTCTGCGGGCCACTTTTTTTTCGGGCCTTATTCTTTTTTTTGTCCTTGGCGCCGCTCTTGTTATCTTTTCCTTCAGGGCCGGCCCGGCCGCGGGGAGGGATATTTCCGGGGGCGACGTTTTTTACCGCTCCCTTCGGGAGTACGATCGGGCCCTCGAACAAACCGCCGCCGGGAAGGGGGACTTCAAATATCAGGAATCCCTGCTTGACAAGATGGAAAAAAACGCCGGAGGGGTGGAATCCCTTCTCTCCGTCCTGAAACGCCGGCGGCATCTGGCGCAGTTCAACCCCCTGTATATCCCTGTATACCGGGACGCGGTGTTCAGGGCGCTTGAAGCCTATCCCTATTCCGAACCTCTGGCCGCCCTGGCCGCCGCGGCCCTTGTCCGGCCCGGCGCCATTAATGGGGAAACGGAAACGGAATTGAGAAGACTTATACCCCTCCTGGCAGACCGGCGCTTCGACTCTCTGGTTTTAAGCCTCCATGTGCTTTTGGGAGACTTAAAAAGCCCCGAAAAAGCCGCCGGGGTTTTTAATGAGCCGGGGGCCGGGGGCCTTCCTTTTGCCGCCGGCCTTCCTTCCCGGGAACGCGAAACCATTGCCGCGGATTTGGTACTGTTGAAGCTCCTTAAAGGCGAAAGCGCGGCCGCGGAAATCAGAAGCATACTCGCCGATTCGCCTTCCCCTGAATTTATCCGCCTTGCCGCCGAATATTTCTACGACGCGGGTGATTTTTCCCGCTCGGCGGAATTGTTTTCGCTGCTGTCCGGTGACGAGGATTTGTCCCGGCAGGCGGACGCGCTCTGGCTTGGGGGTTATGCCGAAAGCGCCCGAAACATCTGGAAAATACTTGCCGCCTCTCCCGGCGCGGCCGCGGCGAACGATCCGGGGCAAATCCTCGCGCCCGGCCGCGTCCTCTATAACCTTGCCGTCACCGCCGCGGACAAGGACGAAGAGGCGGCTTTGCTCCGGCGGCTCCTCGCTCTGCCGGGGCCCCCGGATTCCGGCCGCCAATTCGGCCTTATCCGTTACAGCCGGCTTTTCAATGCCCCCCAGGGCATTGCAATCCTTGAATCGGCCGGCAATGCCGCGGATCGGGGACAGAGCTTTCTTCAGGCCGTCCTTGGCGATCCGCTTGTCGATCTTGAACTGCTGCGGCGCAGGGCTGAAATCCGGGAAGCGGGCAGACTTGCCGGTGAAACCTGGCTGCTTCTTGGCCGCCACAGTGAAGACGAGGAGCTTTACCGGTGGGCCGCCTGGTATTTCGACTTGCAGCGCAACTATAATGAAAGCGCCATACTTCTTAAAAACGCCGCCCGTCACGGCTTTTCCGGCGAATGGCTCCTTTTCCATGAGGCAATTCAGCGGATACGGGAGGGCGGCTTTAACGAGGCCGAGGAGATCCTTCGAAGCCTTGCTGCCGGCGCCGCGGGCCATGCCGCAGACTGGCCGGCGGCGGCAAATCTTGGCCGCCTTCTGGAAGCGCGCCGTTCCCCCGCCGGGGCCCTTGAATACTACGAAAAAGCCGCGGCCGCTGTTTCGGAAGGGGGCCTTTCGCAAGAGCAGGATCAATACAAGCGTGAAATTTGTTCCCAGCTTCAATTTTTTATCAGCCGCTGCCTTCTTGCCCTCGGCCGCCCGCAGGAAAGCCGCCGATCCCTCGAATACGCCCTTGACCTCAATCCCGCCAACCTTAAGGCCCGGCTGGAACTTGACAGAATTGGGGGGTATTGAAAAGACAAGCCTGTTTCAAGATCGAAATTACGATTTCGCTTGACCCTTGGGACTGATTTTCTGTATATTAAAGACATCCTAAATACACAAAATTTTTTTGCAAACGGAGGAATAAATATGAAGGTAAAACCCTTGGCAGACCGGGTAATGGTCAAGCTCGACAAAAATGAGGCGAAAACCGCCGGAGGAATCATCATCCCCGACACCGCCCAGGAAAAAACCCAGCAGGGCATTGTGGTGGAAGTGGGGGATGACAAGGAAGTGATCAAGGTTAAGACCGGCCAGAAAGTAATGTACGACAAGTACGCCGGAACCCAGATCAAGATTGACGGAGTTGAACATCTCGTCCTCAAAATGTCCGATATTATTGCGGTAGTTGAGTAATTCTAAAAAAAGCGGCCTCCGGGCCGCGTTCCCGCAAATTCAGTCCCCGATCGGCGCGGAGTAATTTCGTCAAGGAATTTCCCGCCCTTCAGGGCTAAACTTGATTGGAAGGCGAGGGTCCATACCCCGAGGCTTGCCTTGGTTAAATTTACTACCATCGAAAAAAATGTGAAACCGATCTTCGGATCGGGGTATGGCCCTCGCCTGTACTATAAATTTCCTATCCAACGAAGATACCTCGGGGCTTGC
>JAISAK010000210.1 GCA_031266695.1 Treponema sp. | reverse complement strand
ATGATGAGGAAGTCGCCGGGCAGGCAAGGCCGCTCGGGGTATGAGGTCTTTTCTTGCATGTCTTTTTTACAATAGGTAAGAAGCCGAGATATGAAGCCGCGCACGGGGCGCAATAAAGCAGCCCATCGAGAGCTGTTAATTTAACCAATACGCCACACGCCCGGCGCACAAAAAGGCCACAGTACCGAAAAAAGGCGCGAGGGTTTTAACCCGAGCAGCGCGCCGCGGGGTACAAGGTCTTTTCTTGCATGTCTTTTTTACAATAGGTAAGAAGCCGAGGTTTTGGCGCTCCCGCTATGGAAGATATTCTTTTCATTCGTGGGGCGGAACAATAGCAGCCCGGCTTTAGCCGGGCGAACGCGCCGCGGGGCGGGGCAGAGCCTGTTACCTTGCATATCTTTTTAATGATGGGGAAGAGGCCGGGATACGAAGCTCGACAAAAACTATAGGGTTTGTTTCAACGGTAACATTTTGAAATGAGGCATTACAGAGGGCCGAAGTTTCCGGGGAGGCATAAAAAAAGACACCGGTATGAACCGGTGTCTTTTTCAAGAAAAACCTTTTCTTGAATGAGCCTTCGCAGGCTTATTTTGCGGGTTTTTTGGCCACGGGCTTCTTCACCGCAGGTTTTTTCGCAGCGGGTTTTTTGACCGCGGGCTTCTTCACCGCAGGTTTCTTGTCCGCGGCTTTTTTGACCGCAGGTTTTTTCACGGCGGGCTTTTTCACCGCCGGTTTCTTCGCAGCGGGTTTTTTGACCGCGGGCTTCTTCGCCGCAGGTTTCTTCGCCGCTCCTGTCGTTACTGCCATTCTCTTGTCCCCCTTTGCAGGTATTTTCTTACTGCCACTCACCCTGGCAGCGGTAGGTTTACCAGTCTTCGCTGACTCCCCTCCCTTGATTATTTTCTTTCCGGAATTGTTTATAACCGCCTGTGCGCCGGCAAGACGCGCAAGTGGTACCCGGAAGGGTGAACACGATACATATGATAGACCTGCTCTGTAGCAAAAGTCAATAGTTGCCGGGTCGCCGCCATGCTCGCCGCAGATTCCTATCTTGAGATCGGGACTCACGGAACGGCCTTCGCGGATCGCGTAGCGCATCAATCCGCCCACTCCGTCTTCGTCGATGGACTTAAAGGGATCAACGTCAAGAACATTCTTCTGCAGGTACATCGGAAGGAACGACGCCACGTCATCCCGGCTGAAGGCAAAAGTCATCTGGGTAAGATCGTTGGTTCCGAAGCTGAAAAAATCCGCGTAACGCGCGATATGGGCCGCGCGGATAGCGGCGCGGGGCACCTCTATCATAGTTCCTATTTTGACCGGCACCTTAAGGCCCGATGCGTCAAATACTTTTTTAAGAACCCTTTCCACATTGGGACGGAGCAGCTTGAGTTCCCGCGCGGTAATAACAATGGGGATCATTATTTCAGGCTGAACGGGAATTTTTTGCCTGACACATTCAACCGCGGCCAGGCCGAGGGCTTCCACCTGCATATCGTATATTTCCGGATAACTTACCGCCAGGCGGCAGCCCCGGTGCCCCAGCATGGGGTTCGCTTCTATAAGCCTGTCGATCTTCGGCTGAAGCAGTTCGGGACTCGTCTTGAGGTGGGCGGCAAGTTCCTCCACCTCTTCCCTGGTGTGGGGCACAAATTCATGGAGGGGCGGATCCAGGAGCCTGATGGTTACGGGCCTCCCTTCCATCGCCTTGAAGATGCCGAAAAAATCCTTCTGCTGCAGGGGAAGTATCTTCGCAAGCTGAAGTTTCCGTTCCTCCTCGGTATCGGCCACGATCATCGCCCGGAAGTGGATAAGCTTCTCTTTGTCAAAGAACATGTGTTCCGTCCGGCAAAGGCCGACGCCCTGGGCGCCGAAATCGAAGGCCCGCCTGGCGTCCTCGGGCTGATCCGCGTTGGTTCTGATTTCAAACCCCTTGATTTTTCCCCGCGCCGCGTTCTTGCACACATCGTCGCACCAGCGGAGAAAGGTATCCATATCCTTTGAAATTTCCGGGGAAATCAGGGACAGGCGGCCTTCGTAAACGTCGCCGGCGGAACCGTCGATGGTAAGCCAGTCCCCTTCTCTGTAAGTTTTTCCGGCGATGACCGCGCCGCCGCCCTGTACGGAAACGCCCTTGGCTCCGGCGACGCAGGGGGTTCCCATGCCGCGGGCAACCACCGCCGCGTGGCTGGTCATACCTCCCGTGGAGGTAAGCACCCCCTGGGAAACCACCATACCGCCTATGTCTTCGGGACTGGTATCTTTGCGCACCAAAAGCACTTTTTCACCCCGTTCGTGCCAGGTTTCGGCGTCCTTCGCGGTGAAAACAATGCGCCCGCAGGCCGCGCCCGGCGACGCGTTAAGGCCCTTTGTAATGGGTTTTAAACCCTTGAGCGCCGCAAAATCGATCATGGGATGGAGAAGCTGATCAAGATGAGCGGGACTGACCCTGAGTATGGCGGCCTCTTTGTCGATTAATTTTTCCGCCACCATGTCCACCGCGCATTTCACCGCCGCGGTTCCGGCGCGCTTGCCGTTCCGGGTCTGGAGCAGGAAGAGTTCGCCCTGCTGGACGGTGAATTCCATGTCCTGCATGTCTTTGAAATGTTTTTCAAGCCTGTTCTTAATGTTTACGAGCTGTCTGTAAATTACGGGATTCCTTTTTGCCAGGGTGGCTATCTTCTCGGGAGTTCTGATCCCCGCCACAACGTCTTCGCCCTGGGCGTTCATCAGATATTCACCGTAAAATTCGTTTATCCCGGTGGAAGGATCGCGGCTGAAACAAACCCCCGTACCGGAATCGTCGCCGAAATTGCCGAAGACCATGGACTGCACGTTGACCGCCGTTCCCTTGAGGTCCTTTATCTCGTTAAGCCGGCGGTACTTGATGGCCCTTTCATTCATCCAGGAGCCGAAAACGGCGTTGATTGCGCCCCAGAGCTGCTCCAGGGGAAGCTGGGGAAAATCCTTTCCGGTGTTCCGCTTAACTATCTTTTTGTATTCTTCGACGAGTTTTTCAAGGTCCCCGGCATCAAGCCCGGTATCCAGTTCAACGTGTTTTGCTTTTTTCGCCGCGGCAAGAACCTCTTCGAATTTTTCATGGGCTACTCCCAGAACAACGTCGCCGTACATCTGGATAAAACGCCGGTAGGCGTCCCATGAAAAACGGACATTGCCTGTCCTGCGCGCAAGGCCTTGTACCGCCTTGTCGTTCATTCCCAAATTAAGGATGGTGTCCATCATGCCGGGCATGGAAACCGCGGCTCCGGAACGCACCGAAACAAGAAGGGGATCGCCGGGATCGCCCAGCTTCTTGCCCCGGACTTTTTCAAGGCGCCTTAAATTCGCCAATACTTCTTCTTCAAGACCGGCGGGATACTTTTCCTTGTTTTCATAATACGCGGCGCACACTTCGGTAGAAATAGTGAAACCCGGCGGAACAGGTATGCCAAGGTTGGTCATCTCCGCAAGATTGGCGCCCTTGCCGCCGAGAAGATCTTTCATCTTCGCGTCCCCTTCGGCCCTGCCTTCGCCGAAGAAAAAAACATTTTTTCTTTTACCCATTAATTCCTCCACACTTCTTCACAATATATCATATTCGGCATAAAAAGAAATCATCATTAATTTTTACCGGACGAATACGAGGGTGCGCTTCTTCCGCTTCCCTTCTTAACGCAACGCTGTTATGCTTATAGTATGTACTATCTTGAGTTGCCTGTCTACAAGCATCGTGAGTTAATCTTATCGGCCCTTGAAAAAAATCAGGCGGTGGTGGTTGAAAGCCCCACCGGTTCGGGAAAGACTACGCAGCTTCCGGTGATTCTCCTGGAAGCCGGCTATTCGTCCCGCGGAATCATCGGCGTAACCCAGCCGCGCCGAATCGCCGCGGTATCGGTAAGCGAGTTCATTGCCCGCCAGATGGGAACGGTCATACCCGGCCTTGTGGGCTACAAGATGCGCTTTGAAGACAGAACGAATCAGCAGACCCGGATCAAAATAATGACCGACGGAATCCTTCTTCAGGAGATGAAGCTTGATCCCTGGCTTTCCAAATACGGCCTTCTGGTTGTTGACGAAGCCCATGAAAGGAGTCTTAACATTGATTTCATTCTGGGACTCCTCAAGCGGGTGCTTGAAAACAGGAAAGACTTCAAGGTAATCATTTCCTCCGCCACCATCAACGCGGAGGTCTTCTCCGAATATTTCGGCGAGTGCCCGGTGGTAAAGATTGAGGCCCAGCGCTATCCGGTAAGCCTTATCTATGATCCGCTCCTGCCGGGCCAGGGTGAAATCCGGGGGCCCGGGGCCGGACAGCCCCCTCCCCTGCCGGCGCGTCAGTACCGTGAAAAAAAAGGCAAAAAAGAAAGGGAAACGAATCAGAGCGCGGCGGACGCCATTCCGGCGAAAATCGAATCCATAACCGCGCGTTTTATCGCGGAAAACCGCGAAGGGGATATCCTTATCTTCCTTTCGGGAGAGAAGATGATAAAGGACTGCATGAACATCCTTGCCGGGAGTCCCGCGGGCAGCCGCCTGCATTTGCTTCCGCTTTACGGAAGGCTGGGTAAGGAGGAGCAGGAACGGGTCTTTGAAGCCGCGCCGCCGGGAAAAACCAAGGTGATTCTTTCCACAAACATCGCCGAAACCTCGGTGACCATCGACGGAATCACCTGCGTCATCGACTCCGGGCTTTCGAAAATCAACTGGTACAACCCCCGGACCTTCACTTCAAGCCTGGTCGAGGCGCCCATCTCCAAGGCTTCGGCAAATCAGCGCAAAGGAAGAGCGGGCCGCACCGGCGAGGGAACCTGCTACCGCCTCTACCCCCGCAGGGATTTTGAGAACCGCCCCCTCTTTACCGTCGAAGAAATTTTCCGCACCGATCTTTCCGAAGTGATTCTCCGCATGGCCGATCTCGGCCTTTCCGATTTTGAGGACTTCGATTTCATCTCGCCGCCGGAAAAGGAAGGACTCGTCGCCGCCATAGAGACATTGAATCTGCTCAAGGCCCTGGAGCCGGATCAGACTCTGTCCAATATCGGGAAGATGATGACCGAATTTCCCCTTGCCCCCCGGCAGTCGCGGATCATCGTTGAAGCGATACTCCGCTTCCCCCAGGTGATCCGCGAGACCCTTATCGCCGCGGCCTTTCTTTCCACCCAGAGTCCCTACATACTTCCGCCGGGCGAAGAAACCGACGCGCGCAGGGCCCATCACGGCTTCCGCGATCCCGGCGGGGACTTTGTTTCATACCTCAAGCTTTTCAAAGCCTACGGGGACGCGGCAAACAAGGCCCGCTTCTGCGACAGGAACTACCTGGACGAGCGGGCAATGGCGGAGATTGCCAACGTGGTTGTCCAGCTTGAAGAGATCCTCGCTTCCATGAAAATTCCCGTGCTTGAAGGCGGAAGCGTTGAGGATTATCTCTGCTGCATAGGACAGGGGATGATTCAGTTTGTGTGCGTGCGGGAGAACGAGGGCCGCGGAAAAAGCCGCGGGGATTCGCGCGGTTCCCGGAGGGACGAAACCTACCGCAGCCTTACCGCGGACCGGATAACCATTCACCCCGGTTCGGTAATGTTCAGGATGGATCCCCGGTACATTGTCGCCGGTGAAATTGTGCGCACCAGCCGTATGTACGCCATGTCGGTCTCTCCCCTTTCGCGGGAAGTGCTTGAACGGATCAGCCCGGGGCTCTTTGCCGCAGACCGCGGCGAAGGCGGAACGGAAAAACTCAAAAAACCCAGGGATTTTACCAACAATATCAAAATCGCGGACGAGGTTTTTGAAATCAAAACCATCAAAGGGAAAAAAACCGTTGTCCTTCCCTGGGAAAGACTCAAGGCGGTGCGGGATCGTATCCCCGCGGAGATCGTCTACAAGGGTCTCAAGGGCATGATCACCGTGGACAATCAGTATACCCTCCTTGCCGGAGAAAAGCTGGAACTTATCCTTTTCCTCAGTGCCGGCCTCGACGTGGAGGGCGCTTTTGACCGGGACTGGCCCCGGAAAGAAAATTTCAGCTCCCGCGAAAATCTTGCCTTCCTGCTTGACTACCTGGACGACCTGGTAAAGCCCGCGTTATGGAAAAAGGGCGGACGGGAGTTGGGCTTCCTTACCCTCTTTACCGGCGACGACAATTACTGGTTCCGCTGTTCCCGGGGTTTCCACACCAGCCTTAACGAAAGTCTCGCGAGCGTGGAAAGCCTTATCGACGAATTGGGAGAAGAAGTCGACCCGGAGGTCAAGCACGTTATCAACCAGTGTTACCGCAGGCTTTCGGATCTGCTTGGATAGGAGTTTGTCGCAGGGGGGCTGATGTTTCCAGCTCCTCAAAAACATCCAAAAGAAAAGGGTTGAGCAGAAGCAGGCCCTCCCGGTTCAGAGCCGCCCTGCCGGCCCCGGCAAGTCCCCGCTCGCGCCAGCGGGCAAGGGTTTCCGGTATCGCGTTCTCAATTGTTACGCCGAAGCGCCGCTCAAACAGGGCAGGATCGGGCCCTTCGATATAACGGAATCCCATGAGAAAAGTTTCCTTCATCAGGGTTTCGGCGTCCGGACTTTCTTCGATGAGCGGCGGCGCGTCCGGGGGCCCTTTGAGCCAGGCCTCCAGATCGGGCAAAACCGTGTAACGCCGCCCCCCGCCGGCGGGGGCCGAATCGCTTATAATCGTAGCGGAAGCGGCCGGCCCCAGGGCGAGCCAGTTTTCCATACGCCAGTAACGGATGGTGTGGGCGCTCCGCTTTCCCGGCCGGGCGAAATTGGACACCTCGTACTGTTCGTAGCCGGCCTTTTCAAGAAAGCCCCGGCCGCAGAGCCACAGCCGATCCGCTTCGTCCGCGCCGGGGAGCGGAGCGGCGCCTTCCGGCAGAGCGCCGGCGGCCCGGGCTGCCGCGCGGGAGGACTCCGCGAGGGGCGTCCCCGGTTCCACCGTAAGGCTGTAAAGCGAAACATGGCCGGGTTCGTATTCAAGGAGCCGTTCCAGGTCGCGCAGCAGAAAAGATTCGCCCTGCAGGGGAAGGCCGCTGATGATATCCGCGGAGAAGGCGGAGCCGAAGATTTCGCGCGCCCCTTTCAGCCTTTCGGGAAGCAGGGCCGCCCCGCCCACCCGGTGAACCGCGCGCCGCGAAGCTTCGTGAAAACTTTGCACCCCCAGGCTTAAACGGTTTACGCCGCCTTCGCGGCAGGCTTCAAGAAAAGCCCTGTCCGCGGATTCCGGGTTTGCCTCCACGGTAAACTCCCGGGGCCCTTCATCCAAAGCGGCCATAAGGCCGCCAAGCCCTTTCAGAAGACGCTTAAACCTTGCGGCCCCGAGTACGGAGGGGGTTCCCCCGCCGATATACGCCGTGGGAATACGCCGCAGGCCGGAATCCCGTAGCAAACACTCCGCGCCGGCAAGCAGGCGATCTATATAGGCGTCCATCCGCCTGTCGCCGGCCCCGACCGGGATCGAATAGAAATCGCAGTAATCGCAGACCCCGGCGCAGAAAGGAACGTGAATGTAAAGGGAAGCGGTCACCGGCGGCCGGAAGGGCAAGGTACTAGGGCCGGCCTAATTTGGTAAGAGGCCAGTACCGGAACAAAGCCCGGCCCCTGATCAGATCCGCCGAAATGGGGCCCCAGGTACGGGAGTCGTTGGTATTGCTTCTATCGTCGGAAATGACAAAACATTCATCTTCGCCCAGGACTATCCGGCTCATATTCCCCGAAAAGGGGATCACTTCGTTCCAAAGGGCCGGCACCTGGGGAATATTCACATCATAGGGTTTATCAGAAAGCTCAAATTCGGTAAGGCTGTAAGAGTCCCCGGCGGGCCTTACCCGGAGGATAAAATTGGTCATGACGATCTCGTCGCCGGGAAGCCCGACAAGCCGTTTGACGTAGAACCTTTCCTCGTTTCCGAAAAGGCTTATCCGCTGGGCCGTAAAAAAACGAATAAGCCCGTCGGCAATGACCAGGGGCATCTTTTTCTTTTCGCCCCCGTCCATGTCAACCAGTACGATGTTGCCCCGCCTGAACGGAAGGGAGGGATTTAGAATTTCAATACCCGCCAGAAGCGAAGGTATGGCAAAGGAGGAAAAAATGAGGCGGTCCCCCGAAGAAAGGCCGGGCTGCATGGTGTCGTTTTCCAGTACCCACAGGGAAAACACGAAGGAAGTCAGCAAATTATAAAGAAAGAACAGGACAAGAAAAAAAAGAAATATCCACAGTAGATGATGCCGCTGGTTTTTCTGGGACGCGTAGGAATACTTTCGCCACTTGTCAAACATTGCCCGCCGCCTTTCTTACCGGATAATTCCCATACGTTTTAAGGGCCAGTAAATAATCGAACCCTTGCCCAGTACCTTGGTTTTTCTGACAGGCCCGAAGTAGCGGCCGTCCCTTGAATTATCCCGGTTATCGCCCAGGGGCAGCACCCTGCCCTCCGGCACATACCAGCCCAGCCGGCGCCGCGCAAGGAGCATGGCATAACGGCTTTCCTGGGGCATTGCCCCGCGCAGGGTTTCAAGGCGAAAGCGTTCCAGGGCAAGGTAATCGGGGTAACGTATGCCGCCCGCGTCCCGGCCGGCCCCGGCAAGCCGCTGGGGGGGGCTGAGCCCCAAATCCGAAAAAGCGGCCGCCCTTCCCGCGGCTTCCAGCGCGGGGTACTGATTTACATCCATTATCCGGGTGATATTGTGATTCCAGTTCCGGCCGCCGTTAAATTCCCTTTCCTCCGTCCAACTGTCTTCCCCCGCGAAACGAAGGCGCATTTCGCCCCTCTCCATAGTAAAATGGTCGCCCTCCATGCCCACGGCTCTTTTTATGAGAAAATGCGCCTTTGGCTCCCCGGATTCATCCTTGTCAATATCCACCAGAGAGAGGGTAAGCATGTAGATAATACGCTGGGCGATATCAAAAACCGGCCCCCTTGAAATATAGGAAGGATTCTCAAAGATGATGATATCGTTTCGCTTTGGCTTAAAGGGACTGGGCAGTTTTCCCAGGCCCGGAAGCAGTTCCGGGCCGTAGACAATTTTATTCACAAAAACATGATCCCCGATAAGCAGGGTATCGATCATGGAACCCGACGGGATCTGGTAAGCCTGAAGGAGGTACTGGTTAATAAGCAGCACAACCCCGGCGGCCCAGAGAAAGGCCTCCACCCAGTCCAGCACGGGATTTTTCTTCCGGGACTTTTCTTTTTTTACGCGGCGTATTCTGTTTCGTCTGGTTAACCAGGCTTCGGTAAGGCCCTGGAGCCGGTCAAAAAAATCAGGGCCCCCGCTATCTTCGACCATGAATCAAAACTATCACAAAGCGCCCTTATTTGCAATACGGCGGAGTATGATTACAGGGTGGCGTCATTTACTTTTTTCAGCGTCAAAATTCTCCTTAAAGAAGTACGCTTTGAAGAAAAAATTTACCACGAAGGCGAATAAGTCGAAAAAGGAAGAGAAAAAAGGATTTGAGAACAAAAACTTCTTCGCCTTCTTCTCATTTAATTGACCGCGTTAGCGGTCTTCTTTGCGGTTAAAATTTCTTCCAAAACTTGGTAGTTTCCCAGAACATGAAGATAAATGACGTTGCCCTGGTATGATTACACTATTTCCAAGAGAGAATAGCTAAAGTGGCTCAAATTTTGAGTAATTTGAATGAAAACTTATTCGAC
>JAISAK010000194.1 GCA_031266695.1 Treponema sp. | reverse complement strand
TCCGAAGCGCAGTTAGCCTACTCGAAAAAATTACGGATCAGGTCAAGAGTCTTGACTATATCCTTGGCCGTGGGGATACCGGCGGCGGTAGCCGGGACGGCCTGGATCACCTGGAGGATCTGTAAGTGACCGGCATCTTGAACGGGGCCGGCAACGCGGAAGGCGGCGGCAAGGAAATAACCAGGGCCAAAAAAAAGTTTATCGCCTGTTTTATCGCGAACGACTTCCGCAACGCCACGGGCGCGTATCTGAAAGCCTACCCTAAGGCGTCCTATGATACGGCGCGGGCTAACGCGGCAAAATTACTAGCAAATGCTTGCGTTCAGGAATATCTAAGTTCCGTTATCGCCGAGGCGCTGCGCCGGGATAAAATCCCCCTGGAAAAACGGATTTTTGATTACTGGATGAAGCGGGCCTTTTACGACATCACCGAGCTTATAGACCTTCACGGAAACGTTAAACTCACGGAGGAGGAACTGCGGGAAAAGGGGCTTGAAGTTTGCATCGATTCCATCAACCAAAAGGCCAGCGCCCAGGGGGAGACGGTTGTCACCTACAAATTCGCCGACAAGGACCGGGCGGCGGAGATGCTCCAAAAGTACATCCAGATGATCCATGAAAAAATCGAGGTAAATTTACGGGAAGACGACCGCCTTATCGACCTGAAAAACCTGCTGCTGGGCCTGGCCAAAGAATCGCCGGGCGAAATGGACCGAATCATTGACGGACTTGAAAAACTTACGGGTGACGCGGAGTGAAGCAAGGGAACTGCTTCACAGCCTGTCACCGTACCACTATATCCGCAGCCTCGGCTTTACCCCCTATGAATGGCAGGAGGCCGTTTTACGCAGCCCCCACAAGCGCAAAGTTATCAACGGGGCGCGGCAGGCGGGAAAAAGCACCATCATCAGCGCGAAGCCATGCCATATAGCCAGGCACTACCCGGCCAGCGTTTCGCTGATAGTGGCCGCGACAGAGCAACAGGCCTTTTATGACATGGAGAAAGTCAAGGAGTTCATAGCCCTTGACCCGGATTACCCGAAGATTGAAAGGGACAGCGACCGGCTTGTAACCCTGGCCAACGGAAGCTGGATCATGGTTGTACCGGCAACGGAAAAGGCCGCCCGGGGCCCGAGCGCGCCCCGGCTTATCATGCTGGACGAGGCAAGCCGCATAGAAGATATAGTTTACAAGTCCGGGATTATCCCGATGCTGACGGATAACCAGGACTGCGAACTCATAAGCATCAGCACCCCAAACGGTAAAAGGGGCTTCTTTTTTGAAAGCTTTGGCAATCCCAAATGGGAGCGGTACGAAGTACGCAGCCCCTGGGATGTGATAGACATCGAATTCAGGCTTGAGCCGTCACTGCCCGAACCGGAGTACCGCCAGCAGCGGGCGGATAAAGGCATCAAGGGGTTTTATTCGCCCAGGCACCGGAACAGGGAGGAACAGGAATTCAACCTGGGGGAGATGGGGCCTTTGATGTACCGGCAGGAGTACGGCGTTAAGTTTGTGGAGCCGGAGGACCAGGTTTTCAGCTACGATGACATAGAACGCCTGATGAACAGCACAGCCGAAGGGATAAACCTTGACGGCATAGGAGAAGCCGAGCCCTTGACGTTTTAACCGCCAGGATTTAGGATAGGCATAGGAGAAGCCCTGTACACGAGTATATTTTAATAGCCGACATCGCAAAGAAACGGGATTATTTTGCGCTGATGCTTTTTCAGGACAACGTCCAGATCATAGACGGTATTAAAACACTCGACACCCCCGACCGCCTCATCCATTATTATGACATTAAGAATATCGAACAATACCAGGGATTAGGCTATGAAGAAATGGCGGGGCGCATCGCCGCCGTCATGCAGAACCCGCGATTACGCCTTAATACAGACCTTATTGTGGACGGGACCGGGGTGGGGGAAGCCGCCGTTGAAATGATACGAAAACGCGGCCTGTATCCCATACCAATCATTTTTAGCGGAGGCGAAGAACCAAGGGAACATTATGCGGGTATGGGAGAGGTATTCGGCAGCGGCGGGAAACTGGCCGGGGCGAGGATACTGAAAGAAATCAGCGTTCCCAAGAAAGACCTGGTAGCGGCGGGAAGCGTAATACTACAGCAGGGCCGCGTCCGTTTGGCCCCTGGCAGATGGAAAGAGGAATTTGGCAAACAGCTTGCAAAATTCAAGGGCAAGATCAACGAGCGGACCGGCAACACGAAGTACGAAGCCGCCACCGAAAACGACCATGACGACCTGATTGTTTGTTTCCTCATGGGCGCATGGTGGATATTGAACCGCAGGGAACGAAACGCCAACCCGGAACGTACTGCAGCACAGAACGAGACTGCAGGATGGGAACCCGATGACTATATGTAGGAGGCCCGTGTAAGACAGGAAAATGAGAAACGCGCCCCGCGTATCGCCAAAGAAAGCCTGGAAAGGCTGGGCAAAATACAAAAACAAATTAAAGACAACCGTTCCAATATGGATACGCGCTGGAAACAGGCGGCGCAGTACATAAACCCGGACATGAACTGGAACGATGAGCCGGACACGGCGCAGAAGCCGGAAGATACCGAGCACATCTACGACACCACGGCGATCAAAGCGAGCAACACCCTTGCGGACGGTATCCAGGGATACAGTTTCGCAAGGAACCAGGCATGGTTTAAGGCGGCCCTCGAAGACATAGAGGAGATGAGCGGGGAAGAAACCGCATGGCTTCAATATGCCGAAAAGATAATGTACCGGCAGACGCAGAAAAGCAATTTTTATGATGAAGGCCGGGCGTTCGTAAAATGCTGCGCCGATTTTGGCACGGCGATTATGACCCGCGTTGACGATGTAATACGGCGGATACCGTCCTACAAAACACAGCATCTAAAATACTGCTGCATAGACGAAAACCTGTATGGCGAGGCAGATGTTTTATTCCGGGATTTTTGGATTGACGCATATAAAGCCGCGTCAATTTTTGGGGAGAATAAGCTTCCGAAAAACATCAGGGAAGCCTACGATAAAGGCAATATGAAGCTATGGATGTTTACCCAGGCGATTTTTCCGGTTAACCGCTACGACATAGACATCCAGCGGCCCCAGGGCAAGGAATATTACACGGTCTACTGGGCGGCCATCGAGCGGGACAAGCCGATCATGGACGGATATTTCGAGTTAAAACCCTTTTTTGTCTGGAGATGGAGCCGCAACCTTGACGGCGGAGTATGGGGAAGCAACAGCCCCGGCATCATGGAACTGCCCGATATAAAACAGGCAAACAGCACCCGCGCCGATTATTCCCGCATAGTGCAGCAGATGGGGCGGCCCCCCATCAAGGCAACGGAGGGCCTGGCCGGGCGGATAAACCTTAAACCCAACGGGGTAACAAGCATCCGCCAGGGGGAAGACTTTACGCTTGTGCCGGTCACCGGAAACGCGCAGGGAATAGGTGACGACCTTGAACGATTGCACAAGGCAATCAATGAGGCATACTACACGGACTTTTTTCTGATCCTTTCACAGAATATGGAGAAACAGAAAACCGCCACGGAAGTAGCGGGCATCCAGGGGGAGAAGGCTGCGCTTATGTCGGCTTTTTACGGACGGCTATCGGCAGAGTTTCTTGAACCGATGCTGGAGGATTTATTCAGCCTTGAACTTATGAGCGGCAGGATACCGCGGCCCCCCGAAAGCCTGATG
>JAISAK010000104.1 GCA_031266695.1 Treponema sp. | reverse complement strand
AGCCGGGAGACATTCTGGTTGCGGGAAAGCATTTCGGGCAGTCTTCGGGCCGCGCTGTTGCGCCCAAGGCAATCAAGGCAACCGGCGTCGGTATTGTAATTGTGGAGTATGCGGCGCGGCTTTTTTACCGGAACGCCTTCGAGGTCGGGCTTCCCCTGCTGGAATGTCCCGGCATCAGCGCCGGTGTCGAAGACGGCGATATCCTCAGCGTGGACATGGAAACGGGGAAGGTGGTGAATGAAACCAGAGGTACGGAATTGAAGGCAAAACCGGCTGCTCCGTTTTTAATGGATATGCTCAAGGCCGGCGGACTTATTGAAATGGCCCCCCGGCTTGAAAGCGGGGCATAGCCGGCGCTGGCTTTGCGATACAAATTCCGGTGACGGCCCTTCTGCAGCAGCCCCTAATCGCCCTTTTCGTTTTTTATGCCCTCGGCATTGCCGGATGGCTGCTCCTGGGAAAGCTGCGGGTTCCCGCTCCCGCGATTTTGGGACCCCTGTTTTTCCTCGGCGCGGCAAGTTTTTTTGGTCTGGATTTAAAAATTCCCCCTCAGCTCAGGCCCCTTCTTTCCGTGCTGCTCGGAATTATTCTCGGGCTCCGTTTTAATTTAAAGATAAAGGGTCTTGTCAGGATACTTCTGCTGGTATCGGCGTGGCTGGCCGTTCTTACCCTGGCCGCGGCGCTGGCGTTAATCGGCCTGGGCGTGGATAAGTCAACAGCCCTTTTTGCGTCCACCCCGGGCGGCCTTACGGAAATAGCCCTGGTAGCCCTGTCTTTCGGTACCGATACCTTTGCGGTTACCCTGCTGCAGACATCCCGCATGCTGCTTGCCCTGCTGGTTGTTCCCTTTGCCGCACGGATTGCGCTTAACAGAAAGACGGAAGAGGCAGATCGGGCAAAAGGCCCCGCGTCGGAAAGGGAAGGCGGCGCGGAGCGGGACAGCGGCGGGGAGCAGAGCAGCGGCGGGGACGCCTGCCCTCTCCGGCCAATTCATTGGCCTGTCCTGGCCGCCCTGGGTCTGACTTCCGCCTGGCTTTTCGGCCTTGCGCATATCCCTGCCCCAAACATGATGGGTCCCATGCTGAGTATCGGGATCTATACAAAATTCCGGCGCTTCAAAGCGAAAATAAATAAAACCCTTCAGACGCTCATACAGATCGGCGTGGGCGGCATTGTGGGGCTGTCAATGGATCGTGATAGTATCCTGAGCCTGCCCTCTTATATTGTCCCGATTATAGCGCTTAACGCGATCATCGTGGGGGGCTGTCTTGTGCTGGCTTTTGTCCTGTACAGGATGACGGGGTGGGATATCGCGACATGCCTGATTGCAACCGCGCCCGGCGGTATGTCGCCGATGATTCTCCTTGCTCTGGAGATGGGCGCCGATTCCCGGCGGGTAACAATCTTTCAGGTTCTGCGGATGGTTTTGGTGCTGCTTTTTACGCCCTTCGCCGCGCAAATGCTGCTGCCTACTCCACCCTGAACACCATGTTCCCCAGGTCCCGCGCAAAGGCGCAGATATCCGTCTTTGAAAGAGAGCGCAGGGGAACGGAACGGCGCAGGGTTCCGCCCGGGTCTTCACGATCCCTAAGTTCGCAGTCCGCGGCGTAACCCGCGGCCGCGCTTCCGCCGATGCGGATATCTAGCGTGTAACGAGCGCTTCCCCGTGGAAGGGCCCCGGCGTCAAAACCGGCCTTTTTCAAAGCCCTGAGTATATTTCTTTGGACTCCGCCGCGCCCGGAGGGTGGAGCGGAAGCCCTGTCCGAAACTTCGTTTTCCAGCGCGTCGAAAGCCAGATGAATCTCAAGGGGCAGGGCAAGGCCCGCCTGAAGGAGCGCGCCCCGGTTGAGGGAGAAAGCTTCTTCCGCCGCATGCCGCCGCGCGTCCTGCCCCCCGGTCTTGCCGTAAAGGGCAAGGCCGAGGAAGCACCTGGAAATCAGCTCGCGTTCCCAAACGGGATCAAGGCCGGCAAGCGCCCGGTTAAGCAGTTCTTCCTTTTTGAAAAGAATCCCCTCTTCAAGATCGTAGGAAGGAATAACCGCGGGAATCAGCGCCGATTCAAATTCCTTTGCCCTTTTCAAATAGGCGTTCGCGCGGCGGGGGTAACTTTCAAAGGCGTTGTAATATTGGATAAAGGAATCGAGATGGGGGCTCCCCCCTTCGTAGATTTCGGGACCGTAGGCGTCGGCCGCGGCAAGGCTGTACTTGTGATAGAGCCGGTAGTGAACGGCGCTCTTGAAACTGTAAGAGATTCTTCTGAACACGGAACGAATCTTCTCGCCGGTTTTTCCCCAGGGTACAAATTGTTCTGCCTTTGCCAGCCCTTCATAGGTCTTGTGAAGAATGTCGTGGATATCGCGCTTGTAGCGGTCGGGATCGATACCGTAATTCAGCATCCACGAAAGATCGCCCTGCCTGAGGCAGTCTTCCGCATAAAGCCGGGCTTCTTCAAGGCGCCCTGAAATTTGATAAATCTGGGCCCTGTTGATCTTTGCCAGCGGCGAAGTATCGATCTCGTAGGCGGCCTCGTAGTCTTTTCGGGACCGTTCCAAATCCAGCCGGCGCAGGTAAAGTTCGCCCCGCGCAAGATGGCCGGAGGCGCGGTTTTGGGATTCAAGGGAGGCGTTTGTCTCTTCCAGGGAAAGATCAAAGCGGAAAAATCGCGCTTCAAGAATCGAGAGATTGTAACGCGCCACCGCCGCAAAGACCCGGTCGCCCAGCGACTCTCCCAGGGCTATGGCTTTTTTGTACCAGTCCTTGCCTTCGTCATAGTGATACAGATCCGCGTAGATAGTTCCCAGAGTCATGGAAAGATCGGAGTCTTCGCCGAAACGTTCAATAGCCGCGCTGAGAAGCCGCTCACCGTCGGCCAGGCGGTGTACCTTGTAGTACATCCAGCCAAGATTACCGATGGCTTCCTTGTTGTCCGGGTTGATCCTGAGGAGCCGCTCAAGGTATTCAACCGATACCCTGTCCCTGTTGAGGTAGCCCGCGGTTTTGGAAAGCCTGAGCAGCAGGTCCGGCTGATAGGGAATGATGGCTTCGGTTTTCCGGTATTCCTCCCAGGCAAGGCCGTAGAGGGAACGGCTGTAGTACAGATCCCCAAGTTCCCAGGGGAAGCGCGGATCTTCGGGATACAGAACATTTCCTTCCTTAAAAAGTTCGATGGCCTTTTCCCAGTATTCGGCGAATTCCGCGTCCAGCGCCCGGTTGTAAAGGTCGTCCGCCGCGGAGACGCCTGCCCCGCTTTCCGCGCTGGGCGCGGATTCCCCCGCTTCGTCCTGCGCCCTGGTTTCCGAAGCGCCAAGGCCGATAAGGGCGAGCAGCAACAGCAGAGCCGCGGGGCCGCCGCGCCTGCCTTTGTCCGCCTTGTCTCCGGCCGCGCCGCCGGCGTCGCCGGAGTGGCCGGCGTCGCCGAAACGATCGGCGTCGCCGATGTGGCCGGAGAGCGGGCCGGGACGCAGCGCCAGCGCCAGGGGCGGGAACAGCCAGGAGACAAGGCGCCGGCCAAAAGAGACGCGCCCGCCGAAGGCGGCCGAAAAGGCGCGATAGTTGTTGCACATAACGGAGAAATCACCGGCGGAGAATTCGGGGGCAAAACGGGCGGCCGCGGCGTCCCGGTACAGGCCGTAGACGCCCCGGACGCGGAGATCAAGGGCAAGGGCCCACTCCGACTCGGCTTCTCCCGGAATTCTCCGCAGCCCCGCGAGCCGCAGCCGCCGCCGGGCGTGTTCCCAGAGGCGAAGCGCTTTTTTCCGCGGATTGCGGTTAAGGGCCGCCGCAAAGAGGAAGCCGCAGCGGAGAAAGATGAAAACCAGCGCCAGCGCGGCAAGCAGAAGCGGCGGCCAGTAAGTCCGCAGCATGGCGGCGGCGGCACACGCCAGAGACGCCATGTTCGAGGGCGGCGCGGCGGCATCCGTTCCCTGTTTGGGAACTATCCGTGAACGGTTTTCAAGAATCTCGCGCATCAGTTTTTCAAACAGCTTGGGATCAACCCCGGCGGAGAAACGGAAATCCTCACCCTCGGCAAGATTTTCCGATGTCGGATCGTACTCAACCCATCCGTAGCCGGGATAGGGAACTTCCACCCAGGCGTGGGCCATGTCGGAGCGCACCGGGTAATAATCAAAAGTATTTGAGGCGGGATCAATAAAAAAACCCGCCGCCACCCGCGCCGGTATGCCCAGGGAACGCAGCAGCAGGGTCATCGCAAAGGCGTAGTAGGAACAGTAACCTTTTTTGGAACCAAAGAGAAACCACGAAAGCTGATCCCCGTCAGGCGCAATGCCCGGTTTCAGGCTGTAGCGGTACTCCCCGTATTTCAGCCGGTCATGAACCGCCCTCACCTTGTCGCTGTAGCGATCAAGCCCGCGGGTAATTTCCTCCGCATAGGCCCGGATCCTTTCGTCATCACCGTACCCGGTGTAGATTTCAAATTCGTTTTCGTCAAGTCCCAGCACGGCGGCGGAGGGCCAATTTGCTACCGAGTGGGAAAGCTCCGCGGGAAAGGCGTCGTTTACAAGACTCTCGACGCCGTAGGCGGAGCTGAAGGAAGAGGCGTCCCAGTTTTCGTAGGGGCTGACCCGTATCGGCTGGTTCATGCCGATAAAAGCGGCGGCGTCAAAATTCACCAGAAAATATTCCTGCTGTACCGGCCGGGACGAAACCGGCGCGGGACGATCGTAGGCCGCAAGAGCCGCGGGCCGATCCGGCAGACGCTGGGGGTGAGTCCTTTCGTCCAGTTCTTCGATTTTGTAAAACCCCCGGCGGCGGCTGTACCCGGAAAGCACGGAGCGGCGCAGCAGGATATGATCGTCGTCACCGTCCTTTTTTACGATAAGGACAAGATCATCGTTCATGCTGATTTCCGTATCCAGCCGGAGAAACTGGGAAAAATCGAAACTGAAAAGTTTCGGCTCCAGGAGGCCGCCGCCTTTTTCAACAGCCCGTTCCTGGGAGGGCCCGAGGAAGAGGAGGCTTCCGAGGACGATTAGCAGGAGCAGCGCCGCAAGGGCCGAGGCTTTTTCCCTCCCGCGCAGACGCAGCTCCGGCGGCAGCGAAAAAACCAGGGCGCAGAGCTGCAGAAAAACGATCCCCGAAAAGACGAGGATCATTATCACCGGCCAGCGGTAGAGGTCCGAGGCGCGGGCGATGCTGAACACCGTGATGAGCAGCGCGCCGTCGGCGACTATGGCGGCCCGCAGCGCCTTCCGGGAACGGATGGCAAAAAGCGTACTTGCGGCGGTCCAGTAAAAAGGGAGGAGGGAAACAAAATTGTTCCGGTCAAGATTGAGCAGGAGTGAATCCAGGGTGATTGCGATTCCGCCGGTTCCGCCCGGAAGGAAGAGGCGGGGAATGGCAATGAGGGCGCGGGCAAGCCAGGGTATAAGCGCTATGGCAATGAGTACGGGAAGAACGGCGGCCCTGCCGCCGGCTGCACCGGCGGCGGTTTTTGCCTTTGCGAAACAGCCGGGAACAGCGGCCGCCGCAAAGGCGGCGAGCAGCGCGGCGACAAAAACCGGCGTGTCCGCAAGATCGTCTGCCAGGAGCCTGAATTGAAAGAATACGGCAAAGAGGGCCGTGGAACGGAGAACAAGGGATGACGCGGAGGGATGAAGGTTTTGCGGCTTCATAGGGTGTTAGGCCTCCCGAAAACACCGGGCGCTGATACCCGCCCTGTGGTTGTAGAAAGAAACGCAGGTTTCGGCGGCTGTCTCTATACTGCGCCCGGAATACGCCGCTCCGTTCCTTGTCCATTCTCCGGAATAAAAGAACAGCAATTCAACGGACTGTTCTTTGTTTTTTCTCCGGTTCGCCGCGCTTTTAAGAAATCTGTCCAGCGCCGGGGATTCCGTCCATATCCTCGGCAGGGCAAAAATCAGTATACCCCGGTCACCGGGCGGCTCGGGCAGTTCCTCCGCCTTATTACCGTGCCGCGCAAGAGGCAGCGCGGCGGGCAGGGCAAGGGCCGCCGCAATCTCCGCCTTATCGGAGGTTCCGCGGATCTTCGTTTCCCCTGTCCAGCCCATCTGCACATCCATCCCCGAATCAATAAAGGCGCCGGCCGCGGTCAGGGCATTTTCGCAGAGCGTGTCCACCGCGGCCGCTCCCCCTTCCGCGGGGAACAGCGCCGGATCGGCCTGGGTATCAATAAAAATGAAAAGGCCCGAATGGGGCGGCGGTTCGGGTTCACCCTCCCGCACAAAAAGCTCGCCCCCGTGGCCGTAAAGCTTCCAGTTGATCCGCCGGGGATCGTCGCCCGGCACATAGGGCCGGTGGTTAATAAGGTTGTCGCTGCGTTGAAAATTAAGATCCGAACGGCGCTCCGTCCCGCCCGAGGGAACTTTCAGGGAAAGCGACTCCCCGGCGGCGCGGGGGCAGACAAGCAGCCGGGATTCCGTGTCCCGGGGAACACGCCAGGCAAAGCGGAAAAAACCCAGAGCGTCGAAAACGGCGAATTCATCGAAGCCGGAAAAATAGGCGCCCCGTTTTTCAATCCGGAGGGAGTCACCGCGCGTGTCCGGATCAAAATCGTACCGGATAAAGCGCCCGTCCCTTGTGCTTAAAACAAGACGACAGCGAATCAAGATACCCGGCAGCCTCAGAAAGCGGCTGCGGCCGAATCCGATGCGCACCTCTTCGCCGGTGTTTATTTCGGGCGGGCTCAACCTTGCGGAAATATTCACGCCCCGCCGTTTGTGGATCAGCGCAAGGAACAGGGTCATCACAAGGCAGTAGATCCAAACCGCCAGCAAGGCTGTACCGATGAGAGTAAGTGCCAGCTCTTTCCGAATCGTGCCAGCAATAAAGGAAAGGATGAAGAGGAGAAACATGAAGATTCCCTGGGTCAGGGGAATGAACAGGGGCCGCGGTTTGCACGTGCCGGAGAAGACCGGGGCGGCGCGGCTGTCCGGCGGCACGCTTTCCGCCTGCCCGCCTTTTTCCACGGACGGATAAGGTTCAGGTTTTTTTGGCGGCAGGGAAGGCCCCGAAACTTCAGTTTTCAGGGATTTTTTTGATTCTATCGATTCGGGCAAGACAGATCTCCCGGACAAGTTTAGCGCCCTGGGCGCGCGGATCCCGCAGTTTCAGCCGGTGGGTCAGCACCGGCGCGGCAAGGACGCATAAATCTTCGTCAATAACGTAATTGCGCCCCCGTACCAGCGCCAGGGCGCGGGCGGCCTGAAGCAGATGCAGGCCGGCGCGCGGGCTTGCCCCCAGGGAAAAGCCCTTGTGAATTCGGGTGTCGCGGATTGTGTCGGCGATTGCCTCTTTCAACGAGGCGTGGCAGAACACCGAAGAC